>JAJRST010000576.1 GCA_024278645.1 bacterium
CGCTGTTTGGTCAGGGTGTGCGTCAACTGAACTTCGTACAGAGAGGCGGGATTCAAGGTATGGGTCAGTTTGAGCGTGTTGCTCGTCCTGGAAAGTCGATTCAACTTGGTCAGGGTCTCGCCGATGTACATGCCGGTGGTGCTGCTGTTGCCGCTGGCAAACATTTGTCCCATCACCAGGGCGCTGCTGATCCAGTGGCGAGGGTCGGCCAGGTTCACGGCGCCGGAATTCACCGATGCGCCTTCCTGGCGACTGAGCAGTCCCTGGTAGCGCAGCGTCATGTTCGGCGTGATATGGTATTTCAGTTTGACGTTTGCCGTCAGTTCAGTGAAATCCGGGCGGTAAAACTTGAATGGGTAGATGGATCGGTTGTACTGGGCGGTGGCGAAAAAGCCGAGCTTTTCGCCGACGAATGGAACCGGCCCGCCGAATGTGGCGGCGAAATTAAGGTCCGGCAAATAGCCATACTCCTGCGGACGGTGCCGCCATCTCCAGATATCCATGGCTTCTTCCACGGTGCTGCCGTAAGGCAAGTTGTTATAGGGGTCGATGCGCTGCGAGTCCGGCGTGTTGGCGAACCATGAGTCCCAGCCCTGGAAAACCGGGACATCGCCCTCCGACCCTTGCAGCCAGAACAAGTCGGCAAAGACCGAGTCGCGGCTTAAAAATCGTCCCACGTGCCAGAAATTGTCGGCGCTGAAATAATTGGGGCCAAAGTGTTTTTGCTGCGCCGGCGCCATGCGCGCATCCAGGGAGCCAAAGTATTTACTGTACATATCCCTGGTGACGATGTTGATGATGCCGGACTGCGCCTGGCCGTATTCGGCGCTGAAGCCGCCGCGAATGATCTGCACTTCCTGGATGGCTTCCTGCGGCAGGCTCAATATGGGCATGCCCGATCGCTGCGCCTGCATGGAGATGTCGTCGACATAGACGCCCACTTCATCCATGCGTCCGCCGCGAATCTCGATCTGTCCCTTGTCGTTGCGATAGATGCCCGGGGCAAAGGAAATCGCCTCTTTTATATCCGGGCTGCCGGGGATAGAGGCGATGGTTTCCCTGGTGATGGCCGTTTGCGTAAAGGAGACGTCGGTGCGCACTTTTTCCCGCTCGGCGGTGACGACGACCTCTCCCACTTCCAGCGTCGTCTGTTCAAGCTGAAATGTCGCTGTCGTCGTCCTGTCGACAAACACCTGGACGTTGGAGATAACCTGCGTCTTGTAGCCGATCATCGAAGCTTTCACATTGTAGACGCCCGGGGGAACGTTAATCATAAAGAATGTGCCGTCAATGGATGTGGCCGCGCCCAGTTGCGAACCTTCAAGGATAACATTGGCGCCGGGAAGCGGCTCGCCTGTCTCTTTATCCCTAACGGCGCCGGTAATTTTACCCGTGGTTCCGGCGAAGAAAAGGTTGCAAGCAAGAAGAATGGAGAGCAGAATGGAAAACAGGGAAATTGGCGTGGTTGCAGGGAGAGACATTCTATCAACCATTTTCAACATGCTCAACTCCTGGGTTTGTAAAAAATATTTTTAAAATAGAGTTAATTAAAGATAGGCGGCGCATGGTTATTTGTTCAGTGAATAACAGTTAAAATGGAGTTTTAACATGTTAAACTTGAGAGCAAAACTTTTAATTGCATATTTTGATTTTTTGGTTATCTTTTATTATAAAAATGAATGCTAACGGCAAGGCGTCCGTTTTTCAACCATGAGAGCAGCGTTTGCCCCATCTTCATACCGAAACCATCGCAAGCCATGATAACCAGTGAACAAAAACACAACGCCCTTGAAAAGTTGCTGCAAAGCGAGGAGTTTTTACATTCGACAACCGGCAAAGAGCTCCTTCGCTATCTTGTCAATGCGGCCATAAAAGGCGTTTTCCCAAAAGAAACGACAATTGCTTTGGAGGTCTTTGGCCGAAAAAATTTCAATCCAGCCGAGGATTCGATTGTCAGGTCAAATGTTCACAATATCAGAAAAAAGCTCGATTCTTATTATTTGAAGGAAGGACAAGACGATCCCGTTCGAATCGTCATCCACAAGGGGCAGTACCGGGTAGATTTTATAAAAGCAGGAAAACACGCCGCCCGTTTAAAACCCGTTCAACGTTTTTCCCTTCACACCGCGGTATTGAAATATTCAACGATCGTTGTGATTTCACTTCTTGTTATTACAGCTTTATACTTTTGTCTAAAATACCAGGCGCTGCAGCGAATTGTTTTTCCAATTGCCAAGGATGATCCCATTTGGAGTTCTTTTTTGCAAAGCGACAAACCGACGCTCATCGTCTTTGGCGATTATTATCTGATTGTGGAACACAGAAAAGATCTGAACAGAAGTCAGGAAATCCGTGATTATCAAGTTGATTCCTACGAGGACCTGAAAGAGTACCGTGCGTTGACGAAAAACCCCGATGTCTACAGGCCGCATTTTAACATGTTGCCGCACCACACGGAACAGAACCTTTTTGATCTTTTGCCCCTTTTTTCCTCCATGCGCGAACGCGTGAACCATACGGTCTCCTCACGGTTGACATGGCAGGAGATCAAGGAAAACAATGTGATTTACGCCGGCAAAATAAAGAATCTGCGATTGCTGAGGCAATTCACAACTAATCTCTGGATCAGAAACCAAAAAGACTCGCATGTCATAAACATCGTTGATGACAAAGGCGACACGCTTGACACATTCTTACGCTACCGGGCCATCGAGTCGCTCAACCCCGATGAATTCCTGACAAAAAATTATTACAACAGAGATTATGCGGCTATCATAAAAGCTCCGGGCCCGGATGATAATACGGTGTTGATTTTTATGGGAATCGGATACATCTCGCTTGTGGAAACCGTGAAAATGCTCACCGGAAAACAAAGCCTGGCCGCCATGGAGGAAAAAATAGGGAGAGACTATGAAGAAATCCCTCCCTACTTTGAAATGATCGTCGAGGTGAGCGGCTTTCGCAGAACCGGGTTGCGATGGGATGTCAAGTTTTTCAGGGAAATTGATCCCAATGCCGTTCTGAACAACCTGGGCGAGGAGTGACCTCCCGGCTCCCTTTGCCCGGATTTTTAATTCTCCTTTTTGTGAAACAGCGCTAAAGCGGGAACCTGGCGCTTTTCGAATTCCGGCCCTTGCCAGGAAAGCCGTAAAAAATGCGTTCCCCCTTCCTGGAAATAATTTATGCGAATGGGGTGCATACCGGCCCTTAACGCCACAGTCGCCGACCTTTCCATCACACCGTGCAGACCGTCATTGTTGATCAATCGTCTGTCATCCAAAAGCATGACGGAACCGTCATTGGACTGCAAGTAGAATGTGTACAGACCATCGACGGGGATGTTTATAAAACCATCAAAGTGAAAAGCAAAGTATTGTTCCCTGTCGCGAGGTTGCAGTGAAATATTTGCAAGGACGCCGGTTTTCCGTGCTTCAAGATCAACAAAATCATTGGTTCGCTGAAAGAATCCGGTAAAGTATTTATAGGCGATGCCCGGAGCGACGGCGGCGGGTGCAACGGGTTCCTTTAGCTCCGCTTTTTCGAGGGTGACCGCCGC
>JAJRST010000577.1 GCA_024278645.1 bacterium
AAATCCTGTCTATCTCGTTCATCCTGTTTCATGTTTTAAAAACAAAGGAGCCTGACCCATTGAAAAAAATTGACGATTGTGCTGCGAAGCTTTTTGTAGCCCTGTTCTTCTCGCTTTGCCTGATGATTTCTCCCCTCCGCGGCGACGGCAAGCTGCTGCGCGGCGAAAAGTGGCAAAAATTCAATGTGCCGGAAACCGCCGATTTTTACGTTTCCCCAAACGGCGACGACGCCTGGTCGGGGACATTGGCCGAACCGAATGAAAAGGGGACGGATGGGCCGTTCGCCACCTTGCAGCGTGTGCAAGCGGCGGTGCGCGAATTGAAGCAGCGCGTTTTCCTTCCCAAAGACGACCCCATTGAAAAAAGGTGGATCGGCTCGCCGCACCCGCATGGCAGGGGAAAAGATATTCTGGTGCTGCTTCGCGGTGGCGTCTACCCGTTACTGCAGCCTCTCCTCTTCAAGCCGGAAGACGGCGGCGAACGCGTCGAGACCAATCTCCCCAGCGGCGCTTTTGAATATCACAAGTTAAAGGATCATTATGTCACTTACGCCGCCTATCCCGGCGAAACGCCGATTATCATAGGAGGCCCGACGATCCACGGCTGGCGCAAAGAGGGACGACTGTGGAAAGCGGATATGGCGACTGAAAAAGTGGACATGCTCGTCGTCAATGGTGAAAAGCAGGTGTTGGCGCGCACGCCGAACAAAGGTTATTTTATGCCGCCGGAAATTTCCACATCCACACGAGAGCTGTATTTTCGCGCGGGAGAACTACAACAATGGCCGCACATGGACGGCAATCGCGTGGTCATGCTGCTGCGTTGGCATACAGGCATTAACTCGTTGGAACGCATCGACGAGGAGAGAGGCGTCGCCCGGCTTCAAAAAGAGCAAGCGGGCGTCGTCGTCGTACCGCCGCGCTATTATGTGGAAAACGTCAAGGCGCTGCTCGACGCGCCGGGGGAGTGGTTTTTTGACGCCAAAACGGGAGAGCTGAGCTGGATGCCGCCGGCGAAAGTGAACGATCCCAATGCGTCGCGCATCATCGCCCCGGTCGCGTCCCAGCTCATCATCGTGCGCGGCGAACGCGAAAAGCCGGTGCGCAACCTGCGATTTTACGGACTGTACTTTGAAGCGACAAACCCCGGCAGCAAGGCGATCTCTTTTGAATACAGCAACGGCTGCGAACTGGCCGACGCCGAGCTGCGCGCCATCGGCGGCATGGGCGTTGCCATCGACAAGGGTTGTTTTCAGACGCGAATCATTGACAACCGCTTCTCTCAAATTGATCACGGCGTGATTCACGTCAACGGCGACGCGCACCCAAAAAACTGGGCGGATGTCATTCAGCAAACCGTCATCTCGGGCAATCGCATTGACGATTGCGGCGGCGTCAACATCGAGGCGCACAACACCCTGTTTACAACCATTTCGCGCAACGAGATCACCAACACGCGCGGCCGCTATGCCATTTCCGTCGGCGGTTGGCTCAACCTGGAGGAAGCCATCGACGGCGGTTATCGCGTCGAGTACAACCATCTGCACAATGTGCAAAAGGAAGCCGACGATTCCGGCGTCATAAAAACCGCGGGCATGACTTATGATTCCATCGTGCGGCGGAATTTGATCCACGACGTCAAAGCCGGTTATTTCAACGACAACGTCGGATTCTGGTTTGACAATATGTCCCTGGGCTGGCTGACGGAAGAGAATATTTATTACAATCTCGAACAGGCGGAGATGAAGCTCTGCGCAGCCAACCTGGTGGACAACATCTATCGAAACAATTTCGTCATCGAGCCGCCGGCCGTCGCGCCGGAAGGCATCATCGAGGGGGAACCAAAGTTCGAGTACAGCGATCTGCGCATCGAAGCGGAACGGACGCTGCCATCGGGAGACATCGAGAGCGGAACCTTTTTAACCCTGTCCGCCGAGGTGCGCAACATCGGCGCCACCGGCGTTCTGCCGGTCAGACTGTTTTTGAACGGCAACGTTGTGCAGACAAAGCTCTTTCCGGTCGTTCGCAACAACTCCCGGCGTATCGAATTTGGCCTGCATTTATACGAGGCCGGTGTGCATTACTTTGGCATCGGCGCAACAAAATTCAAAAGCGTCGCCGTCGTCGGCCGCGCCGCGCCGGTGGTCTTTGAATCCGTTCAGGTCACTGACGCCCTGGCGCCTGCCGGAGACAGCATCGGCATCGTCGTCAACGCCATCAATCGCACGGAGCGCCAACAAACCGTTGATGCCGATCTGCGATTGGACGATGCCGTCGTGCAGTCGCAAAAGGCTGTCATCGCCGCAGGCGACACTCTGCGCCTCTCGTTTCGAATCCTGCCGACGCCCGGGCGGCATACGGCTCGCGTCGGTGACAGTCCGTTGACGGAATTCACCGTTTTTTCTCATTCGCCGCTTGAGATCGATTTGTCAAAAGCGGAAACCTATTGCTCCGGTCGGGCGCAGCCGTGCGACATCCAGGTCGAAAGGAACAAGGTGGTCATCAAGGCGAGCGGCACGGATTTTTATCACGCCGAGGATTCTTACGCCGCCGTTTACCTGCCGAAGGTAAAAGGCAACTTCGTCGCTACGGTCAAAGTGACGGGGTTCGGGAGACGCACGCACGAATGGTTCCGCGCCGGTTTGTTCGTGCGCAACGACATCTCGAAAAGCTTTGACATCGAACACGGCAGTCTCGGCTCCGTACTCATGTTCACCACGCCGGGACGCGCCGGCATCCAGTGGGATGAGTTCGGCGACGGCTGCATGCACAAGGCGGCGAGCGCCAACCTGCCGGAGGATGTCCGCTTTCCCGTCTGGCTCAAACTGGTTCGTCACGGCGACAGCTTTAGCGGCGCTATCAGCTTTGACGGCGTCACCTGGGTGCGCGAGCGACGTACGCAGCCGGTTCCCGGGCTGGCCGGCGCCGTGGACATCGGACTGGCCGCCGGCGCGGGCGACGAGGAGCAGTACCGGGTTGCGTTCGAAGATTTTAAATTGAGCGTGGAAGACGAGCGGAAGTGATGTGGAGACTCCATTGCGGCTTCGGGGAACGGAGAATGGAGAACGGAAAACGGAGAAGGGGGCGTGACTTGAAATGTTGCTGGTTTATGGGTCTTTTTAATTGATAAGGAAAAAAATATGTCTAAAGATTTTAAAATAGTTTCACTTGTACTTTCGGTATTATTCCTGTCGTCCGTCGCCGCAAGCGCCGGCGATGTTTACGTCGACGCTCCGTTTACGCAGGAGTATCATGTTCCTTACCCCATAGGGGAGGATGCCGCCAATGACGTGCGAACGATATTTGTCGACGCCGACGACAATGTCTGGGCCGGAACCGGGGCCGGCGTTTTTCTGCTTCCAAAGGGCGAAAAGGAATGGCTCGCCCTCACGCCGCCGGGCGATGTGGGGCCTGTTTACAGCATCGTCGACGATGATCAGGATCGGGTGTGGATCGCCGCCTGGAACGGCGTTTTCAGGGCGACGAACGGAAAAGTCGTTCGCGTCGGCGATGTTGACGCGCCGGTCGTCGCCCTGCATCTGTCGGGAGAACCGCTCGCTTTTGGCCCGGGCGGCCAATGGCGGCTGCAAAACGGCGAATGGACGCCGCAAAAGATGCCTTTTTCCAAAAGCATTCGCGCCCTCGTCGCCGATCCCGCGGGCGGCTTTTGGCTGGCCACGGGCATGGGATTGTATCGCGTCGCCGGAAACGGTTGGCGTCTGTTCCAGGATCAAGATGAGCTTTTGACGCCCGATCTCTCCGGCCTCGCTTTCGCCGCGGACGGCAGTTTGTGGGTCGGCTGTCTCGGCGGCGTCTCGGTGTTGCGCAACAATCTGCTAATAAAGCAATACACGCCCAAAGAGGGTCTGCCGTCGTCAGAGGTGCATTGCATCGAACGAGGCCCGGACGGCGTGATGTGGGTGGGCACGAGCGTCGGCGTCACGCGATTCGACGGACAAAACTGGTCCCTGCGCCACAGCCGCCGCTGGCTGCTGGATGACGAGGTGCGCGACCTTGCTTTCGACGGCGAAGGAACGGCATGGATCGCCACGGCCAAAGGCGTCAGCGCCATTAAAAAAAGACAAATGACCCTGGCGCAAAAGGATGCTTACTTCCACAAAGTG
>JAJRST010000578.1 GCA_024278645.1 bacterium
CTCTATTTTTCATAATGTCATAAACTCCCAATTCAGACATGTTATTATCGAATAATGGCAAACTTGCCAATCTTCTTTTCGCCCTCGGGCGTTTCCACGACGTACACGTAAAGACCCGCCGCTACTTCCTGCCTGTTGACAGTCCACAGGTTCCAGTCTTCCGTGCCGGTTCCGGGGTCGCTGTCCGGCGCCCAGTGATCCAGGGTGTTGATGAGCTCGCCGGCAATGTTAAAGATATAAATCGTGCATCGTCGCGGCAAGTTGGTAAACTGGATCTTTAAGCGATTTGGATCCGTCTCCCAATAAGCGGAAACAATATAGGGGTTGGGGACGACACGAATGTTTTCCAGCGGGTTGGTGCTCAACGGATCGATTCGCCAGGATTTTGTGTCGAACTCGAAAATGTCGTCCGGCGTCAGCGGCTTCCAGGTTGTGATGAACAGCGTGTCGCCGTTTTCCCACGGAATGCTTTTGCGCACAAAAATAGAATCCGCCGGGATGATCGTGGTGTCGCGAATCGTCTCCCCGGTCACCGGGTCTTCGGATTCATTGATGATGGTGTCCGGTGGAAAAACGATCCACTTGTCGTCGTCGTACCAGGTAAACGTCGCTTTCCAGGTCTTGGTGCCGCGCGGCAGCGGACCGCTCGGCGTGTCCATAAAAGTCGCATCTTCAATAAAGCCGAGAATGTCGCCCGAGTTGTACTCGCCCAGCTGCTCCGTATCCTGATCCATCCATATCGCGTCCACCGGCGGTGCATTCTTTTTGCCCTCGGTGATGTCGTATGCTTTGAAAAAGATGGGGATGCGTTCTATTGTCGTTCCGGCGAGCTTGTACGCCGAATCCGGGTAGGATCTATCCCATACGAGCATATAGTCCTTGGGCAAGGCGTTGGCCCATTTCTCGAAATTAAGATTCCAGTTGCACTCGCCCGTCCACTTGCCCTTGCGGAAGTAGGGTTTGTTGGCGACGTTGGTGATTTTCAGTCGCAGACCGTCAAAGATGGGAGCGTATTCCGTGCCGTCGATCAAGCCGCGATTCAAGCTGTCGATCGTCGAACCGACCCCTGCCGCGCCGCCGTCAATGTTGTAAATGTGCGGATCAAAGCGGGGAGCGCCTTTGTCGTCGACAAATATCCACTCGCCGGTGTCCATGTCCTTGACATTGTAGGCAATGGTTTCGTAAGCGTCCACTTGCGTGGAATCGACATAGTAGTCAAAGACGGTGACCGTATCCAGACGACCATACATGGTGTCAATAGCTACGGAATCCAGGGCGGGCACGATCGTTGATATCACCGTATCCCGGAACATGATCCGGTATGTATGCCCGGTCACCAGGTAGGGGTCGGCGGCTTCAATGGTGATTTTGGCCAACCCTGATCCCTGTATACGCTTCACCGTGCCGTCAAGCGATGTGTCGATTTCAACGTTGACAAAGTCGCTGGCTCGCGGTTGCGGCGTCACTTTGACGAATTGCGGTTCCGCTTCGCTGTTGCCCCTGAAATTCTCCAGCGATTCCAGGTTGAACTGGAATTGCAACGGGTTCAGCAGCAAGTTGTCTTTTTCAATGCCGTAATCATAAGCCGTCACGGCGTAGGAATAGGTGACGCCGTCCTCGACGTCGTAATCGGTGTACGAATGGAAAAGCCCGTCAAGCCCCTCGCCTTCATCCACTTCATCGTTGCCAAGATAAAGCCAGGGTGCAAACTTGTCGCGGCCGCCGATGCCGTCGATCAGGTCGCATTGGGCGATCGGCTTCCAGGTGCGGGAGTTGCCTTGTTCGTCGCGAATGATGTCGCGTTCCGGGTCGCCCCAGGTCCGGCCGCCGTCGGTGCTTTTGTAGACTTTGTAGCCTTCAAAATCCTGGTAGCCGGTCATAACGTCGCGATAGGTTTCCGAGCGCGTTCCCCAATAGAGGGTCACCTTGTTGCGCGTCTGCCCGGTGATGTCGGTATATGGCGACACCACGGCGTGAACTTTAGGGGCCTTTGGCGGGTCCGGTCCCTGGTAGTTGTTGTCGTACATGAGCTGCGCAATTTCCGCATTTTGTTCCAGGTCCAGGGGACTGTCGCCCATAATGATGGCAAAGGAAGCGTTGACGGTATCGTGGACGGCCATGTCAAAAGGGCCGGAAGAGGCGATGAGCGTGCAGTCAAGGCCGTTCGGGTAATCGGCCATCAGGTTTTCTAGGGAGTTAAAGTGAAGGTTCTGTTGACCGCCCGGATGACCGTGCCAAAAATACCAGTCCTTTTGCGGCTCGGTCAGTCCCGTGGTGTCGCCGCTCATGACGCGAAACATCACCTCTTCTTTGTTAAAGGCGACGGGCGTCTGACCGTCGCCGGCAAACGGGCCGGTGGATTCCACGGAGCGGACGCCCGGTCGTGCATACCAGTCAAACCAGTGCCAGTCGGTCAGGCCGAGCTTCTCGCCCTTGATGATGTCGGGCGTACCGTCGCCGTCGAGGTCGACGTCGCGCGCCGCCGGCGGCGAATCGAGAAACTTGAGCGCGGAATAGGCCATGCCGGTCAGTCCGCCGGATTCGTCATCCAGGTCCCAGATATAGGCAAAGTCGAGATCAAGGTTGTAGGCCATCATGTCGTCGTCATTCGTGCGACCGGCAAGGCTGCCCTCGGCGGTCTTGTTGTAGGCGTCGACGTCGAAATAAAAGCCGACCCACATGTCCTTGTAGTTCCACCCCTGTCCGTTGTTGGTGTATTTCACATATTTGCGATTTTGCTCAATCGTCCCCAGCTCGTTGCTTTTGTTAATGATTCGGACGGGAAAGAACAGGATGTCCTCGGCGAACGAGCGGCCATAGGAAAACCCGGAGGTCCTGACCTCGACGCCCATGGTGTAGCCCTGGTTCGGGTCGATGTCGCGAATCGCCCAGCGGTCGTTAAAGGCCATGTAAATATCCACATCCGAATAAAAGGCGCCGGGAATGGGCTGGTTGAAGGTGGGCGAATTGGGGTTTGGGTCGCGCGCCCAGGGTCCGGGCCAGAAATGCCAGACTTCATTTTCTTCGTCATATTGAGCGCGCAGGCTGTCGACAATGGTCTTCTCCTCCTTGGTCAAATCCTCGTAAGGGCCGGAGGGGCCATGCTGCCATTCGCCGTCTTCATTGTAATATCCGGTCGGCCAGGTAATTGGCTTGTCGCTTGTGGCCAGAACCGGCGTTTGGTCGTTGATCGGTGCATACCGCTGGTACTCCGGCACTTCCCAGGCCGTCACCATGCCGGAGTGCAAACGTCCGCGGTGGTCGGCGACCGGCATCCAGTCCGCCTTGATCACATTGGTTGTGCGGTCGAAATGGGACTCGGA
>JAJRST010000579.1 GCA_024278645.1 bacterium
AAGTTCTCGTCGGTCTTTTCACGTTTCAGAATATGATCATACTCTTCCTTGATTCGAGCGGCGAGGTTCTGCACGCGCATTTTCAGTTCGCTCACTCGCATTTCCGTCGCATGTACGGATTCCGACAAATTCTGATTCTGGCTTCTCAGGGCGCGAATCTTTTTTTCCTGCTCGTCCGCCTGCACGTTTGTTTCGTATTGCACTTCCTTGAGCTCATCGAGATGCGTTTGCAGCTTTTCCAGCTTTTGCAGCAGCTCTTCTATGCGTTCATTATACTCCGCATTGACCTCGTCAAGTTCCTCGATTTCCCGGGCGGCGCGCACATTTTCGTCGTCGCGCGTTTGAATCATCCGTTTTGTTTCATTAATTTGATTGCGCATCGAGTCATTTTCTCGCTGGGCGGCTTCGAATTCGCTTTGGGACGTGGCCACACTCACCTGCAATGCCTGAACGCTCTCGCCTTTCTCAAGCTGCTCTCTTTCCACAGCGCTCAGTTCTTCCTGCAGCGCATACAGCTTTTTCGTCAATGTATTGCGCTTGTCGAGCAACGCTTGAGTGTCGCTGTCCTTTGATTTCAGATTTTGGCCCAGGTCGGCGACGCGATCCAGCAATTGTTGCTTTTCGTTCCGGCTTTGCTCGATTGATTTGGCGAGGCTTTGCTCCTCGAACACCAGCCGCTCCAGTTGAATGCGTTTTTCGGCCAAATCCCTTTCAATGTTCTTGATTTCGGCGGCCAGTTCGGCGGCATTTTTTTCAGCTTCCAGCTCTTCCTGCTGCTTTTGTTCGATCTGCGTTTGACGCCGAATGGTATTTTCTCGCAGCGTTTCAATTTCCTTTGTCACCTGCGCCAGCTCCTGCTGCCGCCCGACGATGTCGCTCTGCCGCTTGCTGTGGCTGCCGCCGCGAATGAGCCCCCAATGACCAAGCACTTCCCCGGCCAGGGTGACGATGTTAAAACGATGCGGCGCCAGGGATTTGTAGACGCGATTCGCCGTCTCCAGGTCTTGCACGATCAATGTGTCGCCGAGGAGCGCGCGGATGATGGGTCGATACTCATCGACGCAGCGCACAATGTCGTCCGCCCAGCCGACGACGCCAAGATCGTCGATCTCCGGGTGTTCCTGGTGTTCGATTTTAATAGTGTCAAGCGGCAGAAAAGAAACGATGCCTTTACGATCCTGCTGCAGCAAGCTGATGCCTGAAAATGCGGCATGGGCATCGCGGACGATCAAATAGGTGGCCGCCTCGCCCAGGGCGGAGGAAATGGCCGTGCGGTGTTCCGGCTGCACGCGAAGGACGTTGGCGACGGCGCCGTCGGAATGAAAATGATCGGATTTCAGGGTGGCGAGAAAACGGACGCCGGCCGGATAGTCCTGGTAATTCTCCAGAACTTTACGGATCATCTCGGCATTGTTTTCGAGCACCTCGATGCGGTTGCGATCCTGCAGGTCCGCCTTGTTCAGACGTTCGAGAACGCTTTTGGCGTCGGCCGCCTTTTTGGAGGCGTGCTCGAACTGCCGCTGCAATTCACCCAGGTTTGTTGCGATGGTATGCTCTTCGCCGCGGACGACGGTCAATCTTTCGCCCAGCTCCTCGCGTCGCTTGCCAAAGCCGGCGAGGTCCTGCTCGATTTGCTCGAGGCGCTGGCTCAAATTCTCTTCGGTGGCGCGCAGCCGCTCGCCTTCGTTCTGCTTTTTGGATAATTCTTCGCGAATGAAAAGCAGTTCGGCTTCGGTGTGTTTTACCTGTTCGCGTTTTTCCTCAAACTTTTTTCGAATGTCCTGAAATTTCGCGTTCAGCTTTTGATAGTCCTGGCGAGCGGTTTCCAGTTTTTTCCTGGCTTCGCGCGCCTGGAAACTCATTTCGTCGGCGGACTGCTCCAGCTCCTGCTGACGCGACAAAAGCCCCTGGCGTTCCGAAACGTAGCGCTCCTGCATTTCCTTCAAGCTGCGGATGCGCTCGCTGTTCACCAACACCCGTTCTTCATATTTGTGTATTTCGCGCGCATACTGGTTATAGCTGTTTTGCTTTTCGGTAAACTCTTTTTCAATTTCCAAAAGTTTGTGGCGAAGCCGCTCGTAATCGGCGTCATATTTTGCCAGCGCCGCCGCCGTTTCTTCGCGGTCGTTTACAGAGAGGTCCAGGCGGGTTTCCAGCGGTTCCAGTTCGTTCAGAATCGTTGTATAATCCACGGTCGCCAGGCGAATCTCAAGGTCTCTTAGTTCCGAGGCAAGATGCTGGTAGCGCTGCGCCTTGGTCACCTGCCGTTTCAGGCTGCGCACTGTTTTTTCCACCTCGGAGATGATGTCTTCAACGCGCACCAGGTCTTTTTCCGTGGCCTCCAGCTTGCGAAAGGTCAACTTGCGGCGCTGTTTGAAACGAGTGATGCCGGCGGCTTCCTCGAATATCTTGCGGCGTTCGTCCGCCTCGCCGTTCAATAGTTTTTCCACCTGTGGCAGCTCGATGACCGAATAGGACTGGCCCGTAAGACCCGTATCCATGAACAGGTCCATGATGTCCTTCAGGCGCACCTGGTTTCCATTGAGCAGATACTGGCTCTCGCCGGAGCGGAACAGACGCCGGGTGATGACCACTTCGGCATAGTCGACGGGCAAAACATTTTGCGTGTTCTCAATTTTGAGCGACACTTCCGCCATGCCCACGGGCTTTGCGCCGGAAGAGCCGGCAAAGATGACGTTGTCCATCTTTTCGCCGCGCAATATGCTGCTGCGCTGTTCGCCCATGACCCAGCGGATGGCGTCGACAATATTGCTTTTGCCGCAGCCGTTCGGCCCAACAATGGCAGTCATGCCATCGGTAAGGACGATATTTGTTTTTTTAGCGAATGATTTAAAGCCGACAATGTTGAGTTCTGTTAGTTTCACGTTGTATATTGGGATTGAGTATTTATTGGCAGCGGTTTAGATTATAGCCAAACAAGTTACTATGAAGGCGGCGAAAAAGCAAGCATATTTTCCGAACCAGGGTAAAACGCCGGTTTGCGGTGGACAAACTGGTCTCCTCGCGCCGTAAGGAGATTACATCTCCTGTTTTCAAACCGAATGGTTTTGCCCGCAATAGCTTGGCCTTTGAAAGTGCATCGACGGCTTTAGCCTTGTGAATCACCGATTGATCAGACTGCGGCCTTTCAGCACCTGAAAGCCGTTTTTATTGATAAAAGCCAGTTTCGGCTGCCATTCTTTTGTGCCCAGGATCGAGGCGCAGCCCACCTCGCCCTGTTTGTTGACGGCGACGAACTTGTCGTTAAAGTCCACCTTGTCCGCCCCGCCATTAATGTCGATGATCCGTTGGCAGGCGGCTTCGCAGGCCTGCTGCGGCGATTTGCCGGCGCGCATTTGCTCCACCACAAAAAAGCTGCCCAGCGTCCGAATTACTTCTTCGCCACGGCCCGTGGCCCCGGCGGCGCCCACCTCGTTGTCCACGTACAAACCGGCGCCGATGATCGGCGAATCGCCGATGCGCCCGGGGATTTTCCATGCCAGCCCGCTCGTCGTGGTAATGCCGGCGATCTCGCCGTTCGAATTGATGCCGAGCACGTTGATGGTGCCGGTGGGACGCTTTTCCGCCGAGTAATCGCCGTCCGCGGGCGGGAACCAGTCGTCCTTGTCGCTGAGATTTTCCTTCCATTTCAGCCAAGCGATGCGCGCTTTGTCTGTGAGCAAATTCTCTTCTTTAAAGCCGTGCATCAGGGCGAACTGTTTGGCGCCCTGGCCGACCAGGTAGATGTGATCGCTGCGCTCCATGACCAGCCGCGCCACGGAACTGGGCGTTTTGATGTTCTCCAGCGCGGCCACGGCGCCGCAGTTGTGCGTCGGCCCGTACATAATCGAGGCGTCGAGCTGCACGACGCCCTGTTCATTGGGCAGCCCGCCATAGCCGACAGACGTGTCTTCGGGGTCGAGTTCAACGACGTTGGCACCCGCCTCCACGGCGTCTAGAATGTTGTCCGAGCGGCGCAAAAGCTCCCACGCCGGCTCCAGCACTTTGGGACCCCACTCTTCGCCGCGGCTGCAAAGGACGATCGGCCAGTTCGCCTCCTTGGCGATTGATTTGGATGTCTTGATAAACGTCGCCGACAAACCAATGCCGGCCGCCTGCAAAAAATTTCGACGATTCAATGGTTTCATGACGAGTCCTTTTGCAAAATTAAAGTATCTGTTCACTCTGTAGTAAGATGAGATAATGCCTGCTGTTAAATTGTTTTGCCCGAAATGGTGTTGCCTTTTATTTTGTCCTGAATTATTTTGTCTTTGTACGGACAAAGGCGCAAACTTTATCTCACAACCGCCAACGCCGCCCCGGCCGCGTCGATGAGCGGCTGCGCCGATACCGCTCCGCCCACAGCGGCGCGCATCCAGGCGTCCGGGGTGAGACGGCCGAGTTTGCACATACGCTCCATCTCCTCGCCCAGATTTTTATCCTTGAGATATTGCTCGATCTGGAACATAATGAGATGTCCCAGCGAGTAATCCGGCAGGTACAGACCGTAGACGATCATGTGCGAGTAAACGGCCAGAATGCTCGAATCCCTGACGCCGATGATCGGGGCGAAATATTCATTCCACACGTCCCTGGCGATCCGGATGACCGCCTGCTTTAATTCCGCCGGCGTGGCTTGCGGATGCTCGTACATCCAGCGCCATACGCGCATGTCCACCAGGCCCACGGCGGCGATTTCACACGTCGACCAATAGGCGTCCAGCGCTTTGTAATGTTCGGCCATGGGATTCGGCTTGTTCAGGCCAAGGACGTCCAGGTCGCGCGATTGAAAGACAAAGGCAAACGCCTCGGTAAAGGCGGTGTTGGGCACGCCGTAGAGCATGTAATGATCCATTTCGTTGAGAGAAATAACCTGCTCCACGTTGTGGCCCAGCTCGTGAATGGCGATGTTAAAGCCCTTGTACTTCATACCGCCTTGCGGGATACGCGTGCGCAGGTGCGCATTGTCCTGTCGACGCATGGCCCCCGTGGCGTGTCCGGCGCCGCGCGACGGATCGACGGTGATCTTGCTTGCCAGCCATTGCGCCTTTTCACCGGCAAAGCCAAGACGGAGCAAAATATTCGGCAAGTCTTGTTGAAAGGCGTCGACCGAGGGATAGCGCTCGCCGACAATGCCATCGAGTTCGGCCTCGTCCATGACGCCGCGCGGCTTGAAGCCGTCGTACCAGATATCGAAAGGCTGCAACGGCCGCCCCAGCCTTTTGGAGATGAGCGCGGCGATCTGTTTCGCCGCCGGATCGGCGAGCACGGCGCTGATCAGCGCCTCGAATTCCTTTTCCGGAATTTCGCGATCGCGCTGGAAGCGCCGGTCCATTTTCGTCGGCAGGTTGGGCCAGTATTTATCTAATCGCCGCTCGGCGTGGAACACCTGCAACAGTTTGGCGTAGCGGACGTCGTTCTCCGACTCGACCTCGATCTCCGCGCCGTCGCGAAACACCTTGTTGGCGACCGGGTCCCAGTCCACGGCGTCGCTGTTGATAACCGCTCGCGGAATGGACTGGTCGATGATGCGCTGCATGACGGCGTAAATCATCTGCTGCCGTTTCAAGCCTTGCTTGTTGGCGTATTGGCTTTTCAGCTCGTCGCGCAATCCCCAGTGGGTGATCAACTTTAGGTCCTTGGGGAAAAGACGTTCGCCGCGGTCGTCGAGGAGATTGTGCATATAGATGTTGTAATTGGCGATATAGTCGTCCGCCTGCACGTAAACTTTTGTCAGCTCTTGCGAGACCTGCGCCGGTTCTCGCGCCACGAACTTGTCGCCGAGGCGCGCCCGCGCCCACTGTTCGCGCGTCCAGGCGGGACCGAGCCGCAATTTTTGCTGCAAAGAGTAGGTGGGGAAATTCAACAACACGACAAAGGCAATTTTCGTCCGGAACATATCCGCTTGAATATGGGCGAACGGATCGTACTCGGCAAAAAGATAATCCACCGGAAGCAACGGGTCTATTTCCAGTTGCACGGGCATGGAAAGATCGCGGTTGATTTCATGATTGTGGCCGTAGATGATTTCGAAATTGCGTTCAAAGCGGTCAAAGGCGAGTTCGAGCTGATGGGGGTCGGCGATGAACTGCTTTTCGCAAAACGCCTTGAAATCCTCGGCAGAGCCGTCCTGCTCCTGCCAAAACGCCGCCGCCTGGCGCACGCCGGTTTCAGTGCGCGCCTGTTGTTCGACGCCATGTTTTTGAATCAAGGATTGAATAGTCTGTTCGATAAGCGGATCGCTCACAACGCCTCCAAGGGAGAGAGAAAAGCACAGGAAAAACAGCAATGCAACAGCTCGCATAAAAGCCTCCGTCAGGAATGGGGGAAGTTAATATATTTGTCCGGGGAAATCAACCGTTTTGGCGGGAAATGGCGGCGTCCATGCACAGGACGCCGCAGCATTCAACTCCAGGAGCCGCTGTCCTTCACCTCTCCATTCTCATACACCCACCACTGGCCGGAGCCGTCGGCGTTCCACTGGTACTTTTCTATCAATATGTCTTGACCATTGATGGTTTTGTAAATTTCCAGGGACCCCGATTTGTCCGGATTGACGACGCCGATGAACGTGCCGCCCTGTTGCAGGGCCGAGGTGGTCACCTTGAAATGAAGGGCGCCGGCGTCATCGATGCTCCAGGTATATTGCCCCAAAACAATGGTCGTGTTCGGCAGGTAGGCCGTGAACGAGCCGCTTTTGGCGTCCTTGCTTTGCGTGGCGCGAAAGGCGATCCAATTATAGTAGTCATATTCCGTATCCTTGCCGTTGAATTGCGCCACCCATGAAAACTTGTCCTGTTCCTCCTGAATGCGCAACAGGATGTCCAGGGCGTCTTGTTTCCAGTTGTACTCCCACAAGGCGCCCTCGCGTCTTTCCGGGGTATAGCCGTCGGGGGGTACAATGAAACTTGTCATGCTGGAGGCAAAGATGTTCGCCCAGCGCATGTAGCTCACCAGTGTTTGTGCGTGCGGATTGGACGATTGCTCCAATTGTTGCGGCAGAGTGATCGTTTGCACCTGGTACTGCGGCGCCTCGCCTGTGGGGGCAGTAGGGTTGTCATCCTTGCTGCACGCGGCAAAAACAAGAATGGCGGCCAGGGCGATGACGGGGGAATATTTTCTCATGGAGACCTCCAATGTGAAAAAATGTTTTCAGTTAAAGTTAACATCACTCGATAATTTCATTTGCCATTTCCATTGCCTTTTTATATAATGGTCGAGAAATCCTAAAAGGAGAAGAATCAGAAACGGCAATCATTTGGAGAATCTTTCCAACTCGGTTTCTAAATCAGAGGGGTCATAGGAAATATAATCTATATTGTTTTTTCCTAATTCAATTAAAAATTCATCTTTTGAGATGCCGGCCAACTCCACAGCCTTTCCAAAAGATAATCTGTGATTTTTAAACAATTGCAGAGCAGTATACAAACGAGACTGTTGCGTAAATTCATTGACATCCTGATTCAAAGCATTCAATATGTCTTCAGGAATTTCAAAGTTTATTTTTGCAATTTTCATAATTTAGAATCCCATTTAACATTGTATGTTTTTTACAAAGTGACTTGCTTGTTTTACTCATTTAAAAAACTGCCTCTATAATAACATATTTTAACGAGAAAAGTTTCCCTCAAACCTGTGATGTAAATAAATTGCCGAACGCGGCGCTCCGGCTGCTATTCGACGGCACGCCATTCGCCCGATTTGTCGCCGGCAAAAATGGCGTCGATCACCTTCATGTTGGCGACGGCGTCTTCCAACGGCGTGGGAACGGGCGAATCGTTCAGAATGGCCAGTGAAAATTCGTCGCCCTGGATGGTGTATTGATCGCACACGTCAAACATGATTTCCCGGATATCCTCGTCCTGTTGCAGCCACAAGCGCGTCGGCCTGTCCGGCGGCGCGTTAAAGGGAATCTCGATTTCAATGCGTCCCGTTGCGCCGAAAATATGCACGCGCTGGTAGGGCGCCAACTGCGTACCGACGGTGAACGTGGCCGTGCCGTCGCCGAAATCCATTGTTCCCGAAGCCAGACGATCGACTTTAAAATTCGGATCGAATTCCAGAATGCCGTGCACGCGTTTGGGTTCGGCGTCGAAAATATATCGCGACAGGGAAATGGGATAGCAGCCGATGTCCATCAAGCCGCCGCCACCCATGCCGGTTTTGTTGCGCACGTTTTCCGGA
>JAJRST010000066.1 GCA_024278645.1 bacterium
TCCAGAACGGAGCGTTTATAGTGATCGAACTTTTTATACGCGGCCATGTCCCGGATGGCGGCCAGGTTTCGGGAGCGATTTCTGATCGCCGACTTTATGCGCGGCGAATCGCTGTGCCCGATGCTGTTGATGAGGAAAAGCTGTCCTTCAATGTTGGCGTCGATAACCCGACAGGCGCGGCCGTTGCTTTGCAGGGCCTGCTTGATCTGGGCGACACCGGCCGGCGGCTCCGCCGCTTTGGCGACCGGGGGGTAGATGAGTAAAAGGTCGGTGTTTTGTGATTGCATTTTGATGGAGAAGCGTGGCATGGCCGCCGTACGGTTAGCGGCTTTGTTCTGCGCGTTTGTAGAATTGCATCAATTCTTCGGATTCTTTAGGATTGAGGTCGAATTTTGAGATGGCCTGCATGACCAGCTCGCCGGGTCTGGCCTCCGGCTGATCTTTCAGAATTTCCGAAATCCAGCGCACCGCTTTTCGCGTCTTTTCTCCCTGGGGCTGCATATAAAGGCGCCGGCCGGTTTTCCCGGCCGGCGTGTCATCTAACCTAAAACGTCAAAATGTTCCTGGTAGTCGGCTTCAGCTTTCAACTGTTCCATGTAATCGTTGAATACGTCGCGCCTTTTTGATTTTTCAAGCTGGTTGCGCAATTGCTCCTTCACCTCTTCCAGGGGACGAGTCTCTTTTTTGCGGTCAACCACTTTGATAATGTGATAGCCATAGACCGTTTCGACAAGATCGCTGATGGAGCCAATGGGCAGGTTGAAGGAAGCGTCTTCAAACGGCTTGACCATTTGGCCGCGCGGAAAGTCTTCGTAAAGACCGCCCTTGTTTTGCGAGCCCGGGTCCTCGGAAAATTCCTTGGCCAAAGCGCCGAAATCCTCGCCCGCTTTTGCGCGCGCCAGAACTTGCTCGGCCAACTTGCGAACTTCCTGTTTGGCGGAATCGGATTTTCCCTGGGTCATGAACAGAATGTGTTGCACGGTCGCCGTTTTGTCGTTGCCATAGGCTTGCTCAAGATCTTCGTCGCTGATTTCCATTTTGGGCTCCAGCTCCTGATCGAGAAAGTCCTGGATGGTCATCTGGTCGTGGATGTCCTGTTTCACATAGTCAAGAGTAAAGCCTTGCTGTTCGATCAGTTTGACAAAATTTTCCTTGCCGCCGCGTCCGGCATAATATTGTTCCAGTTGCGCATTGACGCTGCTGTCCGATGCGGAAACGCCGGCCTCCTGGGCCTTGGCCAGCAACAGCTTCTTTTGCGCTTCGCCTTCGGCGCCCTGGGTGAGCAGGCTTTTCAATTGATCCTGGGGAATGCGGCCGGGGTCGGATTGAAAGCGGCTGAAGCGGGCGTAAAGACCGGGCATGATGTCATAAGTCCAGACCGTAAAGTCTTTGGTTGTAATTAACGCTGTTGGATTGTCCGGATTCAAATAGGTCAAACCGAGCGAGTCTGAAAGGGTCTGGAAAAAAGAGTATTGTTCGGAATCCTTGGCAAAAGGAGAGGCCGGGCCCTTTGATCCACATGCAACAACGAGTGCAATGATGAGGAGTGCGCTGAGAAGCACAAAAGCTTTTTTCATTTTTTTCTCCACGTTTAAAAAAAATAATTCGCCTTGTATGGCATACATTTGATAAATATAAACATTTTGTGGGTTAATACCAATAATTTTTATTTATTGTTCAATAATCTCCACATTGCCGTCCCCGGTTCTGACCTCAAGCAAACCGCTGCCGCCATTGATGGCGCCGCTGAAATAGTCGTCGTCCGTTTGCAAGTCGGCAACGGGAGAGAGGTCCGTTCGGATGCGCCCGTCTCCCGTTTTGATCACCAATGTCACTGACGCGCCCTCTTGCAGGCGAATGCGCACATTGCCATCGCCCGTTTTTATTTTTGCCTGCATGTCGTCGACATTCAAAAGATCAAGATCGATCTTGCCATCGGATGTATTGATTTCCAATCGCCCAGGACTGAGGTATGATGCGTCAATGTCGCCGTCCACGGCGCGAAGGGTAAAATCGCCGCCGCCTTTTTCAATGGAGATGTCGCCGTCTATGGTTTTTACATGGCATTCGACATTGTCCAGATCGGCGAGCTGAATCTTGCCGTCAATCGTCCGGCAATTGATGACGGCCGAAATACCCTCCAGCTCCAGGTCGCCGTCAATGCTGTGCACTCGCACATTTTCGGCGGTCACGTTATAAAGCTGTACGTCGCCGTCGACTGTGGACACGGTGACGTCATTGGCCCGGTCGACGATGGATACGTCGCCGTCAACGCCCTCGAGCTCGAGCACAACGTAGGGCGGCGCCTTGACGGTGTATTTGTATTCCCGCACCCTGCGGCTGCCAATGCCGATGACGCTCGGCTCGCGACCGATCACGGAAATCTGGTCGCGACGACGTTCGAACTCGACCTCAAAGTCATTCGGGCGCAGCGTTTGGATGCCGGTAAAAACAGCATGGTAGACGATGGAAATGTCAACGACATCCTTGTCCCACGAAGTGACCTCCACCTCGCCGTCGCCATGTTTCAAATAAAGGCTGGCGCCTTCCCCGACGTCGAACGTTTTGCGAATGTTTTTGTCGATTGTCTTTGCCAAGGCCGGCACGGTGAGCATGATGCTAAAAAGGAGCAGCATAAAGTTTTTCATTGTCGCCTCCAAAGTTATTGTTAAACAAAAAATGTTACGAGGCTTTATTGAATTGGTTTCAATACGTCGACGGCCGCCGGTCTTGGCGCACCATGAGGTAATGTTCGATGCCGGCTTCGACAAAAAGATCGCCTTTTTTGACGAACCCGTGTTCGGCGTAAAAATCAACGAGCTGCGCCTGGGCGTGCATTTTAAATGTGTTGAA
>JAJRST010000580.1 GCA_024278645.1 bacterium
TTAACATACTGGATTATTTGCACTTACTGCACACAGACCGCTTGTCGTCTCAACTTGGCATGTGAATTGCTGATGGAGGCGACAGCATACAGTACAGCTACAGCTATCACACTAATTTTAATTCAACACAAAGGAAAGGGGCAAAAAGTGAAAAGTACAAAAGCATTTGCAACATTAGGTTTATTGGTTCTGGTACTTTCCTTTATCTTTCTGGGGTGCAGTTCTCAAAACCCAACAATGCCGACCCCGGAAGTCCATGGTCTGGTTGTTCAATCGAATACCGGACCGGTCACTTTAATCAAATTTGACAGGAGTTTATTTTCCAACAATGCTCTTGCAAAAAGCGAGGGAACCGATTATTTCAATCAAGTCTTTATCGAAGCAGCGGTAGGCGGCGAAGTCGGCGTCGGCAATGCGGACCTGGGGTACAGCAAAGTGGTCTTTCAACCCAATGATCTGCCATCGGACATGACGATCAGTTTAAACTATCCGGTGAACGACTATTGCGACGGCCTCTTTGACCCGCATGTGTCGCAATTCAACAGCCCCGTGTATGTTGAGCTTTCCTACAAAAACACGGACTTGACCG
Source organism: bacterium (assembly GCA_024278645.1). Lineage (GTDB taxonomy): Bacteria > Zhuqueibacterota > Zhuqueibacteria > Residuimicrobiales > Krinioviventaceae > JAJRST01. The sequence continues at coordinate 590 of JAJRST010000580.1, forward strand.
GCGTTAACGAAGATGATCTTCGAATCTACTATTATAACGAAGCAACGGGTCTTTGGGAGTATATTGGCGGCTCTGTCGACAAAGTCAGAAAAGTTGTAACCGGCTATGTTGATCATTTTTCCCGCTACGCCATTGTTAAAACTTGATACGGGCGCCATTGGCAAGTAAAAGCGCCACCAGCTCTTTGGATGCCGCCAATCGCTTGATTGGCGGCCCATTTAATAGTTTTCACGGGATTCTCCGGGGAAACGGCAGTAAAAGAACAAGGCTGATTGCAAAGTGCAATTAAAAATGTGGTGAAATAATTCCTGGATTCACCTTTTCGTTCAAAGTTGAAAAGAACACCATTATTACTGTATGCAAAAAATGTGCATCGAAATTTCAACCGGGAATTTCTGAACGTTCTTCAAATTTGAAACGGAAATCGGTGCAATCTGGCGAAAAGTGAAAGTCGAGGGATGTCATAGTGAGTAATCAAAACATTGACGCAAGTCAACAAGATATTGATGCACGCATCCAGGAGTTTATCGCAAACATCCAACCAGTGCAGGGGAACTATGAGTCAATTGCTCAGCAATTGCAGGAATTTATTTACCAATTGATTGATGAGACAAGACAGGCGGAGCGAGTGAATCAACTAAAGAATTCCTATGCTCTCATTTTGGAAAAGTTTTCATCATCTATCACGCAAGGTCAAAAAATTCAGCTTTTGTTATGGCTCGGACACAAATACGAACAGTTAGGCGAATGGGAAGAAGCGCTAAATGCTTTCCAAAACGTCGTTGACCAGGCGAACATCGAAGATTTTTACAAACAAAAAATTGAAGCATTACGATGGATTGGTCACATTCATGTCATGCGAAACAACTGGGATAAAGCATCAACGTCTTATGAAAAAAGTCTCGCGCTAAGCATCGAGCACAATGACTTTGAAGGGGAAGCCCATGCACGGAATGCACTGGGGTACTTTTTCTTCGAAAAAGGCAATTTCAATAAAGCCTCCACGGAATGGGAAAATGCTCTCGAGTTAGCTGAAAAGATCAACGAAACGCAGCTAGTCGCCTCCTTTTATACAAACCTGGGCATCCTGGCGAACGTCCAGGGAAATTGGGAAAAAGCGTTGGCTTATTACAACGAAAGCATTCCCCGGTTTGAAAAAGTCGGGCAAAGACGCAACCTGGCCGAGACCTATCACAACATGGCGATGACCTACGCCGGCGTCGAGCGCTGGGCCGAAGCAGGCGGCTATTATGAAAAGAGCTATCAGCTCGCTAAAGAAATCGGCGATATCCGGTTGCAGGCGACGCTGAAATTGAATCGAGTAAAGCTCTATCTGGCAATCAACGATCTCATTTATGCCAAGGCATTCTGTCAGCATGCGCTGCGTGTATTTTCTCAACTACAAGACCATCTGGGTGAAGCTGATGCCTTTAAGTATATGGCTATGATTTACTCAAAAAAGGAAAACTGGGAAATAGCCGAAACCTATTTTGAGAAAAGCATAGGCATCAACAAAGATTATCAACATCCTCTGGGAGAAGCCGAATCGCACATGGAGTTTGGGCGAATGTACAAGGCAAAACAGGATATTGAAGCCGCAAAAGCGCAATTTGAAATGGCGCAGGATATCTACCAAACCCTGGAGCTGCAAAAGGAATTGGACCAAGTCGAAAAAGAAATCGATAATCTTTAAAACCATCCGGGCTTGAGCTTTGCCCGTTAAAATCTGAAAATCAATGGTAACGTTTCGTTACACAACGCGGAGCTTCGACTGGATAATAGCAACGTTTCGTTACCATTGATTCTTTCTTCTTATTACCCATCATAATCACTGCTGTAAATTAAGCACTTAGACAAACACAAACAAGACAATATATGGCACAATGGTTGCTTTAGAAGGCTATGCAAGTTTATTTGAAATAAAAGGTTGTTCAATTGCTAAATGGCGATGACAGCGACGATAGAGACAACTCTGTGAAAGAATCGAAAGGACAGTCTCTTAACAGGAAGAAGTGAATGGTTGACAAAATGTGGTGGGCAGGATGAGATTAAAAATCATCGTACATGAAACGGATACGACCGGTTTATGGGCCGAAGTGCCCAGTTTACCGGGATGCGTAAGTAGAGGCAAAAATTATCAGGAACTGATGGGCAACTTGTACTCCACATTGGAGAAAACGTTATCGGTCAACAGTAGTGATTTAAAATTGACGAGCAACGCAAAACTTATGGAAGTCATAATATAGTCGAAGCTTTTCACTTTTCATACAAGAGAGTGATTCAGATATTTGTCCCTGTGGTAGCTGTTGTGTTGGGTTGGGGAGGGAATTTATTGGATCGTTGCTCTCTTTCCCCCAGAAAAAGGGAGTCAACAATTTGACTCCCTTTTTTCATTTCTAATACCATTCCTATTATTCGGCAACGAATCCCGGAAACAGAGCAAGTCGAAGTAAAGGATCGCATGGAAAATTTAAAATCATTTTTATCTCAAAAGATAATAGCCGTCGTCGGCGTTTCGCAAAGCGGTGGAAAATATGGCAACCTTGTCATGTCGGACTTGATAAATAAAGGCTATAAAATTTACGGCGTAAATGCGAAAGGCGGGAAGGTTGGCGACCGAGAGCTTTATCCAACACTCTCCGCCATTCCAGACAAACCCGATATGGTCGTTTTTGTCGTACCGCCGCCGGTAACAGAGCAGGTGCTCAAAGAAGTGCGAATGCTCGGCATAAGCAGAGTATGGATGCAGCCCGGGGCGGAATCGGCAAAAGCGATAGACTATTGTACACGGCACAAGATTTCCCTTATACACAACAAGTGCATTATGGTGCAGGCCGGGCCCAATTTTCTTTCCCGCCAAAAAGTCCACGACTAGTCGTGCATCGATGTCTCGGTGCGCACTTGCTTTGTCAGCATTTTGTACAGAACGGGGACGACGAGCAACGTTAAAAATGTTGACATAACAAGTCCGCCGATGATCGTCCACCCCATCGGCGCCCAAAGCGAGCCGCCGATAAGAGTCAACGGCAGCAAACCGCCGACGGTCGTCGCCGTCGTCAGAATAATGGGAATAAAGCGAGTCTCCGCAGCCTCTTTTATGGCGTCGACGATCGGCGCTCCGTCACGGCGGAGCTGATTACTGTAATCCACCAGGATGATCGAATTATTGACGACAATGCCGACGAGGCTGGTGAGGCCGATGAAGGCCGTGAATGAAAAAGAATACCCGGTAATCAGCAGCATGAGAAGCGCGCCGATGAGCGCCAACGGGATAGCGCTGAACACAATGATGGGCTGTGTATAGGACTTGAATTGCAACACTAAAACGGCAAAAATTCCAATCAAAGCAATGACAATCGATTTGTACATACCGCCGAACGACTCCCTTCTCCCCTCAACCTCCCCGCCGACGATGTAACGGCATCCCCCGGGGAAATCGTAATCATCCAGCTTTTGAATTATTTGCCTGGTCACCTCTTCAGCCGAATAGCCGGGCAGCACATCCGAAGCAATAGTAACATTTCGTTCCATGTTATAATGGTCGATCATCATCGGCGTCGTCCTGAATTCGAGGGTCGCCAGGTTCTTCAGCGGTATGCTCGCTCCTGTCAATGACGTCACATAAATCTTTGCAAAATCCCGGATCGACGGCTTTTCATCAAACGGCAAACGGACGACGATATTAAAAGACTTGCCTTCATCATCTCGAAATTGTGTGACCGGCAGGCCGGCCATAGCCGCTCGTATGGCCTTGTCAATTTCCACCAGCGGCGTTCCCAACAATCCCGCTTTATCACGATTTATTTTCACAAACAAATCTGTTTTCACAGTCGACAACGGATTGCTGATACTAATGACGCCCTTTGTCGTACGAAAGATAGCTTCGACATCCCGCGACACGCGCTGCAGTACGGCAAGGTCTTCGCCCACCAGGCGGATCAACACCGGCGCCTTTATATAGGGGCCTTGCTCCAGCTCCTTGACCTCGATTTGCGCTCGGGGATAACTCAAAAAGCGCCGGCGCAAGGCCGCGACCGTCCGATTAAAGCTCCTGGAGTCAGACTTTTTCATTTGAACATAGATCTGTGCATAACGGCTTCGCGCTCTTTTGGGAAAAACATTATAATAAATACGCGGATTCCCGTGGCCGATATTGGCGACGACATATTGCACATCATCCATACCGGCGAGCATATCCTCCACATCCAAAGCCACACGATTGGTCTCCTCCAGGCTGCTGCCGTTGGGCGTTTTAATATTGATCATAAATTGCGGCTTTTCAGCTTTCGGAAAAAAGCTGACGCCAATGAGCGGGAACAGCGCGAAGCTGGCGAAAAAGACCAAAAACGCAACGCCAACCACCAGGACGGAATGATTCAAAGCAAAATCGAGCAGACGACGATATTTTGTTTCAATAAACCGTTCCATCAAGCGACGGACGGCGCGCTTGGGCGATTTTGCGACATCAAGAAACCGGTACGACAAGTAGGGCGTAAATGCGAGGGAAAGAAACAGTGAAGCAAAGAGCGTGTACACCACAATAAGAGGCATGCTGCGAATGAACTCGCCGGTAATGTCGCGCATCAGAATCATCGGCACAAAAGCGAGCACGGTTGTAATCGTCGAACTGGCGACCGCCCAGGCGATTTGGCTTGTCCCGCGAGCAGCCGCCTCAAAACTGCTGTATCCCATGCGCATAAATCGCGAGATATTGTCGGTGACCACAATCGCATTATCCACAAGCAAGCCGATGGCAATCACCAGACCGGCGATGGTCATTTGCTGCAAGCCATATCCGGAGAGGTCGATGAGTCCTATGCCAATAAGTATCGAAAACGGGATCACCAGGATGACGATGACAGCCGCCCTGTAGCTCACCGCAAAGAAAACGACCAGCCCCACCAAAAAGAGACCTTGCAAAAGATTCTTAAAAAAGCCGTTCAGATTTTTGGAGACGCTCGACGATTGATCAAACACATATTCCAACTTGATGGAGCTCGGCAGCGTGGTTTGGAAATCGTTTACACGCGCGTTTACCTCTTTTATAATTTTGAAAATATTTGTCCCCGGTTTTTGCTGAACCGTGACGAAAACGGCCGGCGCGCCGTTGACGCGGGCATAGTACTGCTTGTCGGCATAATCAAAAAAAACATTAGCGATGTCCTTGAGATAGACAATTTTTCCCCCGGCGGCATGGATGATGGTATTTCGAATATCATCGATGGATTGGTAGGAACCGCTGGTCTGAATGTTGAATCTTTTTGCACCGATATCCAGATATCCTCCTGGAACCTTCTGATTGGCGGTCTGAATAGCGCCCATAACCTGGCTGAGTGGGATATGGAACAGGGCCATTTTCTCGAGATCGAGGGCGACGCGAACTTCCTGCCGCGGCAAAGCCGCGATATCCACACGGCGCACCCCGGGACAGCGCTTTATTATCTTTTGCAGCTTTTCGGCCCTTTTCTCGAGGGCGGCGTAACTCTCCGTCGCCTAGATGAGCGCAATCTGCAATATGTTCACATCTACAACAGAATGCTTCAAGATTTCCAGAGACAGGATGCCTTCGGGAAGCCGGCCACGCACCGAATTCACTTTTTCCACGACAGCAGAATATTTTTCATCCGGATCGCTGCCGGCGTCGAACTGCACAGTGATCGAGCCGATGCCATCCTCGGCCGAGGATGTCAAGTTATCGATATCATCCAGCTCGTTGACGGCGCTTTCGATCGGGTCGACGATCAGCTCTTCGACATCGGACGGCGCGGCCCCCGGATAGATCACAAACACACTCGCCCCCGCGGGACTCACAGGCGGGTTCTCGGAACGCGGCATGGTCAAGAACGAAACCACCCCTAACGTTAAAAGCAGCATCACAACGACGATTGTGAACTGGTGATTTTGTATGGCCAGGCGAGGCAGACGCATATTGCTTCTCCTTTAAAATAAAACTCAAGATGAGATCATCGTCATTGAATCGTCACACGATCGCCGACTTTTAAATATGAGGCGCCCGCCGTCACCACTTGCTCGACGCCTTGCAGCCCGGAAAGGACGACAATGTCGTTGCCAATGATCGGGCCGACAGTGACCGGAAGTTTTACCGCGGTATCCGCGGCGACCGTGAACACCGCCGCTTCATGACCGTCGGCGTAGCTCAGTGCATCCACGGGGATAAGAAACTGCTTTTTTTCTTTGCGCGGAAATATGGAAACACGGGCGACAAAGCCATCGGCAAGGCGGCGACCGCTCCTCAAAGAGATTTCAACCTCAAAGAGGCCGCTTTTCGGATCCGCCGCTGTTGCAATTTCCGTGACCCGGCCTTTGAAGATAATGTTCGGGTAAGCATCAAAAGTCGCTTCGGCGGCGTCGCCGAGATTGACATTGACAACATCAACCTCGGACAAGCCGATGCGAACCACCCACTCCCGCCGTCCCGAGCCGAAATAAAAGACGGGCGTGCCCGGGCCGACGATTTCTCCCTCATGCACGAACTGCTTTAATATCTTCCCGTCCGAAGGCGCTTTGATGACAGAATAGCGTTGATTAAACCTGGCCATTTCCACATTGGCTTTTGCGATCTCAAAGGCCGTTTCGATATTTTGCATTTGCTCCAACGTGACCACGCTGTCGGCATAAAGTCGTTTTACGCGTAGATAATCCCTTTTTGCCTTTTCAAAACCGCTTTCAGCTTGCCGCACCCTGGCCTCGATTTCATCCGGCACAAGCTGCGCCAACGCCTGACCTTCGTCGACTGTCTGGCCTTCGCTGATATTTATCGACGCCACCACGCCGCCGGTTTTAAAAGAAAGACGAATTTGTTCTTTCGAGAAAAGCAACCCACTCGTGGTGATGGGAATCGATACGCCTTCATAGCGCACTTTGCTCAATTCAACCGGTACGGCTTGCGGCGGCATGGCCGACGGCTCATTCCTGCCGCAGCGAAACAGAGTATTAAAAACAAGAAGGATAACAATGATGAGACTTGTTCGCGATTTCATTAACAACTCCCTTTAGATTTCAGAAAAACGCGGAACGTTCGTGTTGGTTGCTTTAGCGTCGGGCGTCCCGCCGCCGCTCTTTTTATTTATGCTCCACCGTCAAAACTAACAACCCTTATCGTGTAAAGCAAGTTTTTATATCTCTCTTTTTCTTTGACTTTTCCCTGTTTCTTGCGTATCATTTTTGAAAAGAAAAAGGCTGCGCATAACAGGGGAAAAGCGTGAGCAACGAAAATAAAGCAGTGTTGCAAAAAGCGCTGTCCGGCGACCTCGATGCCTTTCGAGACATCGTGCAGACGCACCAGCAGTTTGTCTATCAGGCGGCTTTTCATCTGCTGGCCAATAAAGAGGACGCTCGCGATGCAACGCAAGAGTGCTTTGTTCGCGTATGGAAAAACCTGCACGCTTTTGATACGACGAAAAAGTTCACAACGTGGCTGTACAAAATCATCGTAAACTTGTGCTACGACGATCTGAGGCGCGCTTACAAAAGACGAAAAGTTGCCTTTGATGGAAAAGAGTTTTCTATTGCCGGCGATTCCGACGTTGAAAAAGAAACGATCAATTCCGATTTGGCGCAAAAAATCCGTTTGATCTCCAAAGGTCTAAAGCCACGGCAACGCATAATTTTTGCGCTGCGGGATTTACAGGAGCTGGAGTTGCAAGAGATCGCCGGCATCCTCAACATTTCCGTCGGCGCCGTCAAGAGCAATCTCTTTTACGCTCGAAAAAACATACGTAAAAAAATGCACGAAATGGGATACATATCATGAAATGTCATAAAATCCAAAAGCTCCTTTACCTTTTGCCGGAAGAACTGAGCACGTCGGAGTAAAGCAAGCTCGAGCGACACCTGGCAAAGTGCGAGGCCTGCCGCCGGGAGTTTGAAAGCATAGCGGGCATGATGCACGCCATTGAGGATTTAAAAACGTCGCCCCCCTTGCGCTCGCCGGATGATCTCGCCGACAATATTCTGTACGCTGTGCATCGATCACATTTCAAGAACACCGGCGTCGTCTCGTTCTTTGACGGCATGATTGAAGCGCTGAGCCGGAGCACAGTTCGCTTCGCCATGGGCGGCGCCGTGATTTTGCTGCTCGGTATTTTTGTCGTCCAGGAAGCGATAATTTTAAGACGCATAGATATGCTGGAGCGGCGTCTGACGCAACAAAGAGCGGTCGGCGAATCTCCTTTGACGCTGTTGGCGAATGAGGCGCAATTGCTGCGCTCCCTGAACAATGGCGGCGATGAAATCATCATTGACAGAAAAACTCTCGAAAAACTGCTGACCGCTTTTGATAATCTACAGCTCAAGAACAAGCTCTTGCTCAAACTGTTTGAGGAGAAAACTCTTTCAACAGCGGGCGTTTCCCTGGACGACGGCCTGACCGGGGATGAACTGCAAAAGCTGCTGCAAGATAAAACAGTTTTGCAAAAAATTCATAATTTATAAGGGGAAAAGCATGCTCAAATCCGACGCTAAAATCATTTTGGCCGCACTTTTTCTTGCTCTTATGCTGGGAGCAAATTGCAGGACGGTGAATATCAAAACTGTGTTCGAGAGCGACGGGTCTTTTCAGCGGCAAATCTCGGCGCCCGGCGACTCCAGCGGCGTCGGCGACCTCGTCTATCCCTTCCCGCACGACGATTCCTGGGTTCTGAGCAAAACAGTGGACGAGAACGACAAGCAAAAGTTCATCTATACCGCCAGTAAAAGCTTTACGGACGTAAACGAGCTGAACAAGGAACTCGCCCGCGGTAATGATTCCATCAGAGTGAATTCGCGTGTAAAATTTGACAAGAAATTCCGCTGGTTTTACACCTTTTATCGCTACGAGGAAACGTTTTTCGCCTACTTTCCATTTACATCGTCGCCGCCACCGGAAACATTGACGCAGGAAGAATCTGGCGGCGAAACGTCCGCCCGGGACAGCGCCGCCATTGATGAAAATTTTGATGCCCTGGAGCAGCATTTGTTCAATGCTTACTATGAAAATCTACTGCGCGTGATTGAAAAACACCCGCAGTTGCACATTTCAAAATCCACGGCGCAAAGTAAAAGGGACAGCCTTTTGCAGGCCGTTGACGATGGATTCGACAGCGAAGACGTGACCGCGGCATTTTTATCGGCGTGCGATCGGGTGCTGCAGCCTCCAATTTCCTTTCTGAATTTCCGGGACGACTTTGCCGAGGTGGACGAAAAAATTCAAAAGTACATTGTTTTTATTGAAGAAATCATTGGCGAAGATTACCGCGTCGAGGTGGTCATGCCCGGTCGCGTGATCGCAACAAATGCCAACAATACCATCCGCGACGCAAACGCCGCCTGGGAATTCGACTCGGATCAGTTTAATGCGGCCGACTATACGATGTGGGCGGAGTCCCAAAAGCTAAATGTTTTGCCCACCTTGCTCACCGCGTTGTTCATCGCAGCCGCGCTGCTGCTGCTGGCGCTCGCCGCCCGCCGCGCCAA
>JAJRST010000581.1 GCA_024278645.1 bacterium
CTCGGGAAAAGCGCCCTTAATTCCTAAAAAATCAGGAGCAGACAAAACACGATATTGAATTTTTGGTTTTTTAAATTTCGGCGCTGCTTTTAAAACAGATTCTTCTGCCGATAGCATGTTCGCTGAGCTAATAAAGCAATCTTTTTTTTAATTAAAAATCAAGATGTATTTAACCGAATAGATACGGTTTCATCGTGCTGTCTGTTCAAAGTCTTTAAACAGGCGGAGTAATGCCACTGCGTCATCTTGGCGTATAAGTTATTCAGGATAGAAAAATAAAGACATCAAACCGGGGGCAAATTTTCTCATTGAATATTTTCCATGTATTGATTACGTTGTCCTGAGATGCAATGAAAGCAAAAGGATTAAAAATGCTCAAAAAGATTGTAAAGGTTTTTCTGGTCATTGTTGCGACGCTGCTGGCGCTGGTTGTCATCCTGCTCGCCGTTTCCCTGCGTCCCGTGGATTCCAAACCTTTCCGTGAAACAAATTATTATAAAAACACCTCCTCGAGAATAAAAGAGGCGCTGTCGTCAAAGCCGCAACCCATGCCGGCGCGGCTTTTCGCCGGCGTCGGCAAAGCGGGATTGACGCCGCCGGTGGGCGTTCCCCTGGCCGGCTATGGCGCTCGCAAAGGCGCGCCCTCCACGGGCGTGCACGACAGCCTGTTTGTGCGCGTGCTGGCGTTGCAAAGCGGCGATGAGGACGCCTACATTATCGGCTATGACGCCTTGGTGCTGCATCCGCCCGTTGCCCGGCTTTTGGAGAAAAAAATTACCGAGCAACTTTCTCTCGACCCGGATAAGTTTTTATATACGGCAACGCACACTCACTCCGGCCCCGGCGGTTGGGGACAAAACTGGTTCGAGGAGCAGTTCGCCGGTCCGCCCGATTCCGTGGTCGTCGCCGTTTTTGTTGACAGCAGCATTGCCGCCATACGACGCGCCGTCGACGATCGACAGCCGGCATCTTACACCGTCGGCGCCGTGCAGGCGCCGCGCTTCATTCGCAACCGCCTGGTCGGCGACAAGGGACGGGTCGACGCGGAACTTATTTACGCCCTGTTTCAGCGCCGTGAAAAATCTGTCGGAGTCTTTGCCACCTATTCGGCGCATGCCACGGTATTGTCGTCGCACAACATGGAAATGAGCGGCGACTATCCCGGCTATTTTGAACGCAAAATAGAATCCGAGCTGGGCGGCGAGGCCATTTTCGCCGCCGCCGGTTTGGGCAGTCATAGCTACAGGGGAGAGGGCGAAAGCTTTGACAAAGCCGCTTTTGTCGGCGAGGGCCTGGCCGACAGCCTGCTGGCGCACCGGCGCGACGGCAAGTTTCGTTCACAAGCCTCGCTGCGGACTTTTCGCATCCCGGTCGACCTGGCGCGGATGCAGGTGCGGTTGACGCAAAAGATCTGCCTGGCGCCCTGGCTGGCTAAAAAACTGATACGTCCGTACGATTCCTATTTGCAGGTCATCGCGCTCGATGACTTTGTGGTCATCGGCAGCACCGGCGAGTTCAGCGGCGAACTGGCGCTGGATGTCAAGGCCGAGGCGGAAAAGCTCGGCAAAAAAGTCACCGTCGCCAGCTTTAACGGCTGCTACATCGGCTACCTGACGCCGTCGCAATATTACAGTATGCCGGAATATGAGACAAAGCTGATGTCCTGGTTCGGTCCCTATACCGGGGATTACCTGGCCGATTTGATGAAGCAGATCATTCGATATCTGTAGATTATTGCGGTTCGTTAAAATCAGCAACAACAAAAACCGCGAATGTCGCGAATGTCGCGAATTGACATCTTGATTCATTGCGGCTATTCGTGGGCTTTCTATTTTAATCCGTATTTAATTAGCAGTCCAATTTTAAATTTAAAAATGAAAACGATCCATTATGAAACGTCGCACCCTTCTCATTCTCCTGGCAGCCCTGGTCGTCATTCCGGCGCTGTTTTTTCCCTATCACGTTCACATTGAAAATGTACTCACCGGTCAGCCCGCGGAGCAATTCGGCGTCCGCATCTCGCCCTGGCGGGTTGTGCTCGAGCCGCTCGTCGGCCCCATGCTTTTCGCGCAGCGCGGCGACCAGCCGATGGTTGAAATGGCCGTGGCCTTGTTATGGCTGTTGGCCGGCATTTTGACGTTGGGCGTCCTAAATATGTGGCGGCAAAAAAACGGCCTGGCCTCCGCCCTGGGGCGCGGCGTTCTCCAATGGCTGGGCCGGGCGCCGATCGTCGTCATCCTGTGGCTGGCGCTGCTGACGATCATCATTTTCACGCCGCTGCCCAATAACCGCATCGCCAACAATGACGCCGACGCCCTGCTGCTGAACACGCACAGCCACACGGAATGGAGCCACGACGGTCTCGTCTACCAGCAAGAATTGATGCGCTGGCACAAGCGCAACGGCTTTGACGCTTTTTTCATCACCGATCATAACAATCATGGCAAAACACTGGCATTCGTCGAGCGGCAGAAGAACGGCGAGATTGCTGACCATCCTCTCGTGCTTTGCGGCGAAGAATTTTCCGGCAGCAATCATATCACGCTGCTCGGGTTGCAGCGGGATTTCAACACCAGGGGGCTGCCCGACTCGGCGGTCATCGACTCGGCGCAGGCCAACGGCGGCGTCGCCATCGTCGCGCACTGGTTCGCCGATGAGCACAAGAGCATTCAGCATTACATTGACATCGGCGCCGATGGATTCGAGATCATCAACCAGGGGGAGGGGCTGCAATACGATCGCCGGATATTCGACGACATTGTGCGCCATTGCCGCGACAACGGCCTGCTGATGACGGCGGCATGCGACTATCACGGTTACGGCAGCACCGCGCTCGCCTGGAACGCCCTGTCCATTCCGGGCCACAAGAGGATGACCACGGAAGAAAAGCGCCGGGCGATCATGACCGTGCTGCGTCATCATCAACAGGACAAGATCAAGGTGCTTATGTACCGGGACCGGCCGTTATTGCCGCGGCGGCTGGCGGCGTGGAGTTCGCTTTATAACACGATCAACTACTTTCGCAGCCTCGGCATGTGGCAGGTCGTCTCCTGGTTGCTGTGGCTCGTCGTCTTTTATGTCATCGTTCGGCTTGATATGATGAGAAAATGGTTGGTATGCCTGCAAAAGGCGCCGGTTCGCTTTTTGGGCGTCGCCGGGGCGGCCGCATCCCTGCTTGTTCTCGGCAAGGGTCTGCACCTTTTGTCCAAAGCGCCGCATGTACAGGGCTACAACGATATTTATGTGGAATACGGCGATCTGTTTCTGCGCATCGGCGTCATTTTTTTCCTGTACTCGCTGCTGTTTGCGGCGTGGCCTGTCTTGAAAAATCGATGGGGTGAAAGGCGCGCGGAAAAACGGGCTCGGCGTACGGATTCCTGACGACGCCTTTTCAACCGGTAAAATTTTTTTAAATATTTTTGAAGAATTTTTATCATTTTCGGAATAATTTTATTGACATTTCGGTTTTACAATTGTACATTAATCAATAATAATTATCATATAATAAATATGATTAAAATGGATGCTGAAAAACAAAAACAACTTTTCGATAGCTTTATAAAAAAATGCCGCGAATATCGCTTGAGCCTCACGCCGCAACGCATCGCTATTTATAAGGCATTGATTGCGGATGATTCTCATCCCAGTCCGGAAAAAATCTATAAAAAAATAAAACCGGACTTTCCGACGATATCCCTGGCCACGGTCTATAAAACCCTGTAAACGTTCGAAAAAAACGGCATTATCTCGGTGGTCACGCCCATTCACAACACCGTGCGCTATGATGCGATGCGGGAGCACCATCATCACGTCGTATGCATAACGTGTAAAAAAATTATGGATATAGAGAGCGAGGAGCTGGATGCTATAAAGATTCCGGATATTATTGCAAAACAAAACCGCTTTATCGACTTTAGCGTGCATTTCAGCGTCATCTGTTCCGAATGCCTGGAAAAAGCCAAACAGAAAGTCGGCGTATGAGCGGCAAATATTTTTTTATTTTTACCAATAATCAATAAAAATTATCACCTAATTATTTTCATTATTTAATTTATCAAAATGAAAGGATGACAAAATGAATGAATCAATAATTCAAAAACTGAATCAAAACCTTGCCGATTTGCACATTCTGTACGTAAAGCTGCACAACTATCACTGGAATATTCAAGGACCGCAATTCGTTACGATCCACAAAACCACGGAAGAATTCTACGAGCGCGTCGCAGAGCTTTACGATGAGATTGCGGAAAGGATCCTGCAACTTGGCGACAAGCCTTTGGCGACGGTGAAAGGCTATATTGAAAATGCGCAACTCAAGGAGTAGCAACAGCAAACCTTTACCGCGCACGAAGTCATCAACGGTCTTATTCATGACTTTGCTCACTTACGAGGCGAGTATAACGCCATTCTGGAACTGGCCGAAAACCGCGGCGATGTGGCCACGGCCAACCTGGCTTCCGATCAAATCCAGTGGCTTGAAAAGTCTGTCTGGCTGCTAAAGTCCAGCCTGTAAATATTAAATTTGGCTGCGCAATAACAAGAGGAGAAAAAAATGCAGGACAAAAAAAAATTGACCACCAGCACAGGCGCTCCGGTGCCTGATAATCAAAACGTACTGACTGCCGGGCCGCGAGGCCCGCAGTTGCTGCAAGATGTCTGGTTCCTGGAAAAGCTCGCCCACTTTGATCGTGAAGTCATACCGGAGAGGCGCATGCATGCAAAAGGGTCCGGAGCTTATGGAACCTTCACCGTCACTGACGACATCACCCGCTACACCAGGGCAAAGATATTTTCCGAGGTTGGGAAAAAGACCGATCTTTTTGTACGCTTTTCAACCGTGGCGGGTGAACGCGGGGCGGCGGATGCGGAGCGCGACATCCGGGGGTTTGCCGTTAAATTTTATACCGAGGAAGGAAACTGGGACCTGGTGGGCAACAACACGCCCGTCTTTTTCCTGCGCGATCCGTTAAAGTTCCCCGACCTCAACCACGCTGTAAAACGGGATCCGCGCACAAACATGCGCAGCGCCCGCAACAATTGGGACTTTTGGACCTTGCTGCCCGAGGCGCTGCACCAGGTCACCATAACCATGAGCGATCGCGGTATTCCCTATTCCTATCGTCACATGCACGGCTTTGGCAGCCACACCTTTAGCCTCATCAACGACAAGAACGAGCGCTTTTGGGTAAAATTTCACTTTCATACGCAGCAGGGCATCAAGAACCTGACCGACGCCGAAGCCGAGGCCATCATTGCCAAGGATCGGGAGAGTCACCA
>JAJRST010000582.1 GCA_024278645.1 bacterium
CTGGGCAAGCTGGTGCAGGATATCGGCGACACCGATGGCGTCAACTATATCGCCATTCAAGACTCCTCCGGCATCATCATCGCCACGGCCAATATCGATTCCATGACGTCTCCGGCCGCCGATCCCTTTTTATCCAGATCGGTTGCATCCGGTGAAACGCTCACTCGCTTTACTGATTTTCACGGCAAGGAGGTCTTCGAAGTAGTCCGCCCCTTCAACCACCAAACCGGAGAATTCATCCGCCTGGGTCTGACGACGCAGCATATCCGCGAAACCGAGAGATCGGCCATTTTACGCGCAATTTTATCTTCCGTCATTTTGCTGGTTCTCGGCGGACTGGGCAGCATCTGGATTGTCAGCAGTGAGAATTATAAAGCGCTAAAGACCGCCTATGAACGCATCGAGACTTATACAGGCAGCATCCTGAAAAATATGTCGGACGCCGTCGTCGCCATCAACGCTAACGGAGATATTACCCTGGTGAACCGCGCTGCGGAAGCGCTTTTTCAAATACAAAACGCCGACATCCTGGGTATGCCGTGTGCCGTGGAACTCGCACCGTTATGCCCTTATTTGAAACGAGGCCTGGACAGTGGTGAAAATCAACGCTATGATGAAGAAAAATTGCAGACGGCGCACGGGACGCGCATCGCCTCGATCAATGTCAACGTTGTTCGACAGGAAGATGGAAAGCTGGAGGCGGTGTTCGCCGTCATCAAGGACATTACGGAACAAAAGCGGTTGGAGGAAAACCTGCAACGCGGAGAACGGATATCTGCAATGGGGCGGCTCGCTTCCGGCGTGGCGCATGAAATTCGCAACCCGCTGAACGCCATTGGCATCATCGCGCAGCGTCTCAAGTCCGAGTTCGAACCGGAATCCGATGCGGAAGAATATAACCAACTGGCGGCGACCATCGTCAATGAAACGCGACGAATAAACGACATTATTCAGCAGTTCTTGCAATTTTCCCGCCCTGCCAAGCTGAATAAACATACCACCGACGTTGTGGATTTGCTCGCCCAAACATCCATGATGATTCGACCCGAAGCCGAGGAAAAAGGCGTTCTCATTGCAGAGCATTACGACAAACTGCCGACTATCAAAGCCGACGCCGACAAATTAAAGCAGGTTTTTTTAAACCTGGCCCAAAATGCTTTGGAGGCCTGTTCTCAAGGAGATAAGATTGAATTTTCAAGCCGTCAAGGAAAGGATTCCGTGATTATCAAAATTTCCGATACGGGTCATGGCATACCCGCGCCGGAACTCGATAAAATATTTAACCTGTACTATACAACCAAAGACAGCGGTTCTGGCATCGGCCTCAGTATTGTGCAGCAGATTATTTCGCAGCACAACGGCGTCATTGACGTGCAAAGCTCGGAAGAAAACGGAACGACTTTTACCATCACTCTGCCGATATAAAACAAGGAGATTTTCATTCATGCCTCAATATTCGATCCTGGTCGTCGACGATGAAGATTCTCAGCGAAATGCGCTGTCAGGCTTTTTGAAAAAAAAGGGATATAGACTGTTCACGGCCGAAAGCGGCAAAAAGGCGCTGGAAACATTAAATAAAGAAACCATCGACCTTGTTCTGACGGACATGCGCATGCCGGAAATGGACGGCTCGGAGCTGCTCGATGAAACCAAAAAGCTTAACCCTGAAATTGATGTCATTGTCATGACCGCATTTGGCAGCATCGAAACGGCGACGTCGGCCATGAAAAACGGCGCCGCGGATTTTATTACAAAACCGGTAGACCTGGAGCAACTCGAGCTGACCATCAAAAAGGCATTGGAACGCAAGCAGTTAGCCTCCGAGAACAAGAGGCTGCGTGAACTGGTCAACGAGCAGTTGAGTTTTGGCGGCATCATCAGCGCCAGCGGCTCCATGGCTCAGGCGCTCAGCGTGGCCGCACGTGTGGCGCCAAGCAAGGCCAATGTGCTCATTGTCGGCGAGAGCGGCACAGGCAAAGAGTTGATCGCCAAAGCCATTCACCTGGCCAGCCAACGGTCGGAAAAAGCATTCGTTGCCGTCAACATGGCGGCGTTGTCAGACAACCTGGTCGAGTCCGAATTGTTCGGTCACGAAAAGGGCGCTTTTACCGGCGCTCAGCAGCAGCGAAAAGGCCGTTTTGAATTGGCAAACGGCGGTACGCTGTTTATCGACGAGGTCGGGGATATTCCTCTTTCCACACAGGTCAAACTTTTGCGCGTGCTGCAGGAACATCAGATTGAGCGCATCGGCTCCTCCTCGCCCATTGATGTAGATGTGCGCGTTATCGCCGCCACCAACCGCAATCTTGAGGAGATGGTCAGCAACGGCGAATTTCGAGAGGACTTGTACTATCGTTTAAATGTTGTGAAAATCTCCATTCCGCCCCTGCGCGAGCGTAAAACCGACATTCCCCTTTTGGTCGATCATTTCATTCGCAAGTATGCGGCGTTGAATGAAAAAGAGGTGAGCGGCGTTTCTCGCGAGGTCATGGACAAGTTGATGAAATACCGTTATCCCGGAAACGTCCGCGAGTTGGAAAATATCATCGAACAGGCCGTCGTACTGTCTCGCGACAGCGTTATCAAAATAGAAGATCTGCCCATAACGTTGCAGAACCAGGAGAGAGAAAAATTTAATATATCCGAGGGAAGCTTTCAGGAACGAGTGGAAGCGTTCGAGAAGCGCCTTATTTCCAAAGCGTTGCAGGAAGCAAACGGCGTACAAACGCGGGCGGCGCAGTTGTTGGGCATGAGCGAACGCCACCTGCGCTATAAACTGCAAAAATATGAAATGAAGTCCTAGTCCTCCTTTGGAAGCCAGCGACTGAGCATAATGGCCATCCAGCGCGTGGAGCTTTTGCTCTCCAGGTATATTTTGATCGACATGGTGAGCGGCACGGACAGCAACATGCCGATAGGTCCAAGCACCCATCCCCAAAAAACGACCGACGCCAGAACGACAAGCGGTGAAATGCCGAGGCCTTTGCCCATTGTTCTGGGTTCAATCACGCCGCCGATAATGTTGTTTATCGCCAGGTAGAGGACGAGAACAATCAGCGCGTGCCACCAGCCCAGTTGTATCAAGGCTAACAGAATCGGCGGTATGGACGCCAGTATGGAGCCGATCGTCGGAATATAGTTCAATAGAAACGCCAGCACGCCCCACAAAAAAGGAAAATCGACGCCAATCAAAATCAGGGCGATCGTGACCACAACGCCGGTGGACAAGCTGATGACGGTCTTGATGGCGATGTACTGCTGCATACTTTTGGCGAACTTTTTCAGGTCCTGCATCGCCTCCGAATCGTCGCCCCAAATTGAAGCGACCTTGTGAGGCACGCTCGACGCCTCCAGTAATATGAAAATAACTATCAGCAGGATGATGAACGAATCGCTGAGCATTCCGGTCATCGTCGTCAACAGGCTGCCGACGATATTCATAACCATATTCAGATTGAAAACATCGAGGATGGCTTCCCTGGGGACGTCAACGCCTTTCGTGTCCAGCCAGGCAACAAGGCCGGAGATCATTCGAATAAGATTCTCCTGGTAGATTGGCAGCGAACGCGTAAAGTCATTGACCGAAGTGCCGATAAAGAGGCCAAGCATAAAGCCGAATCCGAGAATAAGCAAAAGCACCAAAATGATGGCGACAAAGCTGGGCGCCCCTTTGCGCTTCATCCAGAAAAACAGCGGTGCGCATATAAAAGCGATGAACAGCGCCAGCAGGAAACGCACCACCAGCGCACTGGCGGCGCGCAGGCCTGCGACGACGATCATAAAAGCGGCCAGGCTGATCAGCAAGCCGGATGCGTTCGGTTTTTGAGTTAATTGACCCATTAATTCTCCTCTTTCGCTGAAAATAAACATCCTTGCGCTTCAAGTCAAGCAAATCATTTTTGAAAACAAAAATCGTTTTCCTCGCATTTTCTGTTGTAAATGTCTATTTTTATTTTAATATATTGAGCGTAAACAAAAGCGAGCACACTTTTCCGAAAAGGAATCCCTTGCATGACCAGAGTCATTATCGGCATTCACGGCTTGAAAAACAAACCTTCCGCACAAGTGCTCAGGGACTGGTGGCTTCTGTCAATATATGACGGACTGACCGCCGCCGGGCTGCCGACTATTCCTTTTCACTTTGAGCTTCTTTACTGGGCCGATCTGTTGTATCCCGCGCCCCTGGATGTGACCATCGAGGATGAAAAGCATCCGCGGTTTTTAACGCATCCGTATAAAAAGCTCCCCCCTCCGCTGTTTTCCAAAATCAATTTGCGCAAGCAACGATCTCGTGAACGCCTGGAAAAGTTCGAGGATCACCTTTTGCAACGCGATCCTATTTTGCATGGCTTCGAAGGCATTGCCGATCGCCTCATTCA
>JAJRST010000067.1 GCA_024278645.1 bacterium
ATGGTGATCGTCAGCGGCTCATCGGCGCCGACTATTTTCGTACTGGCGCGTCGCAGGCTGTTGAGCAGAAACCAGGCGCCGCCGGGAACGAGAACAGTGGCCAGCAGCAGCCAGGCGATGCGCCAGAGCGCGCTGTCCACGTTGGCATACACAAGCCAGACAAGGAGCAGCCAGGCGGCAAGCTGCGCGCTCTTGAGCTTCCAATTCAAGCCGCGCAGCCAGGCCAGGGCGTTTTCCAACCCGGAATGAAATGTGGGGATAAAAACGAGCGTGAACAGCGTACTAAGCGCCAGGCCGCCGATGACAGTGATCGCAAACGGGGCGCCTATTTTGGCGACATATTCCGCCTTGCCCATGGCCAGGGGAATCATGGCAATGATCGTGGTGATGGCGGTAATCAGAATCGGCCGCACGCGCGCGTGCCCGGCCATCATCAACGCCCGCGGACGCGAAAAACCGCGCCGCCGCAGGATGCGCGTGTAATCGAGATAAATGATGCCGTTATTGACGACCACGCCCAGCAAAATCAAAAAGCCGATGAGCGTGTTGGCGTTGAGCAAAGAGTTGCCGGTAAACACCAGCGCCCACAGCGAACCGATGGCCGCCAGCGGAATGGTGAACATCATCACCACCGGCGTGGCCAGAGATTCGAACACCGCCGCCAGGATCATGTAAATCAGGATGAACGCCGCGCCAATGAGAAAATAGAAATCGGACAGGTCCGTATCGTCGTGCACCACCTCCACGGCGATGCCGGAGGGGATGTTCAGACTTGCGATGAGATCGTCGACCTCCTGGCGCGCGGCGACGAGCAACTCCTTGGAATCGGTTATCTCGGAGATAAAGCGGTAATTCACATCAACTTGTTTTTCCTGGTTGACGCGATTGATTGTCGCCAGCCCCTCGGCAAGCACAATTCGGCTGATGTCCTGCATTTGATAGGTTTCGCCGGAAGACGACGCCTGCACCTCCAGCATTTTCAGATCATCCAGCTTTTTATCCACCAGACTGTCGCCGCGAATGATGATATCATACTCGTCGGTTCCCTGCTTGAAGGCGAGCTGCGTGTTCACCTCGTTTCGAAAAGAGGACAATTCGCGAGCCACATCCTGCAGGGTCAGGCCATAATTGTTCAGCAGCATCATATCGAAATAGAGGTTCACCTGCGGGCGGTCGCCGGCGGCGCCGACAAAAGAGCGCTGGATGGCGTCAAGATCGTCCAGGTAATCGCTGATATCCTCGGCCAGGTTTCGCATGGTCTCGAAATTCTGCCCCTTGATGATGACGCGTTCCGAGGCCGAACCGATGCCCAACATGCGCTCCAGGTTGGCGCCGCGGCTGCTGCCCATGCCGCCCTGGAAGCGCCGGCTGCTCGTCGGCGGTTCAAAGCTGATTTCGCCGCCGCGAACGCGATCAAAGCGGTCGCCGACATCCTCTTTGATCTGCACCAGGGTGCGCCCGTCGATCTTTTCGTAATCCTCCAGCAGCTTTACGGTGACCACGGCGTCCTCTTCGTAGACCTTGCTGACCACCTCTTCTTTCTCCTTCAGATCCTCGAGCGCCTTTTCAATGTCCTGCACCACAAGATCGGTGCGCTCCAGCGTGGCCCCGCTGCTCATGGTGACATAGATGTTAAACTCGCGCGATTCGACCTCTTCCGGTACATTGATGCTGACCGCCAGGGCGATAATCAGGCTGAGAAAAAAGAGCAGCACGGCGCCGCCGACCGTTCGCGCCGGGTAGCGCATGCTCGATTTGAGAAGGACGTTGTAAATTTGCAGCAGGCGATTTTTTTGCGACACGCGTTGAAAGCTGGGAATCATGCCCACGCCGCGGCGCTGCAACAAGGCGTAGGTGGCCATTGGAATGAGCAACAGCGCCACGGCCAGCGAAACCAGCAGCGTGGAAATGATGGAGACGCCGATGTGGCGGCCCAGCAGCCGGACGATAAAATTCTCGGCAAAAATAAACGGCAGGAAAACGGTGATGGTGGTGAGCGTCGCGGCGAGAATGGAGCGCCACACTTCCTGCGTGCCCTGGATGACCGCTTGTTCGTTGGCGCGCCCCTTGGAGAGCAGGCGGTAGATGTTTTCCATCACCACCACGCTGTTGTCCAGCAGCATGCCCACGGCCAGGGCCATGCCGACAAGCGTCAGGCTGTTGACGGAAATGCCGCCGGCATAGAAAAAATTGAACGCCGCGAAAATGGAGATGGGCAGGGCAATGGCGATCATCAGCACCCAGCGGATGTTGCGCAGAAAAATCCACAGTACAAAAACGGCCAGCAGACCGCCGAACAGCGCCAGCTCGATGATCATATTGATATTGTCTTCGATCCGCTCCGCCGAATCGCTCTGGATGACAATCTCCACATCAAGCGGCGTCAGTTTTTTGTTGAGCGAGGCGATGACATCGCGCGTCTTGTGCGCCAGGGCGATGAGATTGACCTGCGAATCGCGGCCGAGCTGAACGGTGACCGCATCCTTGCCGTTGACGCGGCTTATGGAGGTCGGCTCCTTGACGCCGAAAAAGACGTCGGCCACATCCTTGAGCAGCACCGGCCCGGCGTCGTTGACGACGATGTTTTCAATCTGACTGACGTCGGTATAATCGGCGACAAGATTGACAAAATAGTAACGGTTTTTATCGTACGCTTTGCCGACGAACGTTTTGACTTGCGCATTTTGTGCGATCACATTGCGGATGCGCGAGGGCGTGATGTGGTAGGCCCTGGCGGCGTCCAGGTCCAGAATGACCTCTACGGACTTTTCGCGCCCGCCGAACACCTGCACGCCGGCGACGCCGTCAATATTTTGCAGTTCCTGAACAATTCTTTGATCGACGATCTCGCGCACCCGATCCGGGCCGCCCGAGCCTCGAACCTGCAGGCTCATAAATTGATTGCTCAATTGCTCGGTATCGATCTTGATCACCGAAATCATAAACTCGTCGCCCAGCATCGACTTGATCGCATTGATCTTTTCGTCCAGGCGCAGGGTGGCGTATTTGGTGTTGACGTTCTGATGAAAATAGACATAGATCGTGCCGCCGTTGCGCTGCACAAAAGACTCGATGCGGTCGATGCCCTCCAGCGTGGACACCGCGCCCTCCAGCGGCACAATCGCCTGCGTTTCGATATAGGAGGGATCCATATCCAGTTGCGAACGCGCCTGCACTATGAGAAAAGGCAGCTCGGCGTTGGGAAACAGCTCGACGGGAAGCTGTTTATACGAAATGACGCCGAGAAGCACCAGCGCGGTGAACAGCATGGAGATGAAGATTTTGCGTTTTATGACAAATTCAGTGATATTCATTCCGGTTCTTGTCTTTCACTCAAGATCGTATGGCATCCAATCGTAATGGACCAAACAAAAGAATTCACGCAAAGACGCGGAGCCGCAAAGGAATCGCAAAGTTTTTTTGAGGGAGGCCTTTGCGTAACCTTTGCGTCATTGCGACTTTGCGCGAGTTTTTATCTTTTACCATTCATTATTTGCGAACAAAACAATCGTTTTGCCCTAAATCGTCTTGCCTTTAACCATCCTGTCCTAGATTATTTTGTCCCAAATCATTTTGTCATTTCTCACTCACCCGCTGATTATTTCGCCAGTCTGTCCAGTTTCAGGTAAACGCATGGGATGACGATCAAGGTCAGCATAGTGGAAGTAACCAGCCCGCCGATCACCGCCAGCGCCATGGGCTGCCGCAGGGCGGCGCCTTCGCCAAAGCCGAAGGTCAACGGCAGCAGCGCCAGGATAGTGGTCAGGCTGGTCATGATGATCGGGCGGATGCGACGCTGTCCGGCTTCAAGAATGGCGTCCCTGACGGCCATGCCCCCGCGCTTGAGCTGGTTGATGGCGTCGACCAGGATGATTGAATCGTTCACCGCAATGCCGGCGAGCATGATCACGCCGATCAACGCCATAATGTCGAACGGCTTGCCGACGAGTAAAAAGATAAACACGACGCCGGTCATGGCCAGCGGAATGGTCAGCAAAATGGTGAACGGGTGCACCAGCGACTCGAATTGCGACGCCATGACCATGTACACCAAGAGAATCGACAGCAAAAGGGCGAAACGCAGATTGGCGAACGCCTCCTGGCGTTTTTGCTCCTCGCCGGTTATTTCAAAACGATACTCCGCCGGCAGCGGGATAGTTGACAATTCGGTTTTGATATCCCGGACTACGGCGTCAAACGGCCGCTCCGTTTTCAGATGCGCGGTGACAAATCCGACGCGGGCCTGGTTATGGCGATTGATCTCCCTGGGGGCGGTGGCGAACTCGATGTCCGCCACATCATCCAGGCGAATCTTTTGCTGGCCGCTGCGCAGTTCAATGTCGCCCAATCGACTCACCGCCACATCGGGAAGGCGCAGGGTGATGTCCTGCAGTTCGCCTCCCGTCTCCCATTCGCCGGCCGCGGCGCCGCTCAAATGGTTTTGCAGCTCGGCGGCCACCGTTTCGATGCCGACATTGAGAATGCCGGCGCGAATGCGATCTAGCTTGACATTGACCTCGGTGCGGCCCCGGTCAAAGCCGGTCTCCACGTTAAAAAGGTCCGGCATCGCCGCCATCTTTTGTTTCGCCTGCCCTATCAACTCCTGAATCACCTCCAGCTCCTCTCCCGCCGCCTGCACGACGATCGGCGCTTCATCCGTGCCCAGCGTCATCCGCAGGGCGCTTTCGCCGTTCACATATTGAACCTCCACATCGGGGATCATCGAAAGCTTTTGGTTCAAAAGGGCGAGGATCTCTTCGGAAGTCATCGAGCGCTCTCCTTGCAGCCGCAGGTAAATTTTGGCGCTGTTTTCATCTTCAAACAAATCATCGTTGTCGGCGACGCCGCTCGTCGGCCCCACGGTGGTGTACATGCTTTCGACCTGATCGCCCACCAGCGAGCGGATGGTCGTCTCGATGTCGCGCACCGTCTTGTCCGTGCGGTACAGCTCCGTCCCTTCTGGCAGCGTGACGTCGATGCGCAGCTCGCCGGCGTCCGTCCGGGGAATGAACTCGCTGCCGATGACCGGCAGCAACAGCAGCGAGGCGGCGATCAGTCCGGCGCTGACCAGAATCACCGTCCAGGGCCGCTGCAACACTTTTGACAACGCCTTTTCGTACCAGCCAAAGCGGATGGAGTCGCTTTTGATGACCTCGCTTGTGCGCAGCAGCTTGCTGCTCAACATGGGAATGACCAGAATGGCGACGACGAGAGAGGAGAGCAGCGCAAAAGCCACGGTCCACGCCTGGTCCTTGAACAGCTCGCCGGCGGCGCCGTGCAAATAGACGATGGGCAAAAAGACGACCACCGTGGTCAGCGTCGATGCGGCGACAGCGCCGCCCACCTGCGCCGCGCCTTCGACGGACGCCTCCTTTATCGACATGCCGGCTTCCATATTGCGAAAGATGTTCTCCATGACCACAATGGCGTTGTCGACCAGCATGCCGGCGCCGAGCGCCAGACCGCCCAGGGTCATGACGTTCAGCGTCAGGCCGTTGAAATACATGAGATTAAAGGTGGCGATGATGGATATGGGAATGGCCAGGCTGATGATGAACGTCGTGCCGATTCGCCGCAAAAAGACGAACAGCACGACGACGGCGAGCAGGATGCCGATCAGCGCCGTTTGCTTGACTTCATCGATGGCCGTGATGATAAAACGGCCCTGGTTCTGAATGACGACGAGATTGTAGCCCGGCAGCGCTTTTTGCAGGCTTTCCAGGTTTTCGAGCACAACGTTGACCGCTTTGACCGTGTTGAACTTTGTCTCCTTGTACACGGCCAGGGCGACGCAGCGTTTTCCGTTCACGTGAACGATGTTCTCCGGCTCTTTATTCTGAAAATGAATGTCGGCGACGTCGCGCAGGAATACCGGAATGCGTTCGCCGGGGATCGGCTCGCCGGCCATATCGACCGTCTGACGGTAGGCGACGATGATCGAACCGATGTCATCCAGCTCCCGGATCTCGGAGACGCCCTTGACCACGTATTTCCGCCCCATCTCGACGATGGACCCGCCGGAAACGTTGCGGTTGTAGCTGTTGATCTTTTGAGTAATGTCCGACGGCGTCAGGTTGAACGCCTGCATCAGCCAGGCGTCGGTTTCGACGACAACCTCTTTCTCCTCCGCGCCGAGCAGCGCCACTTCGGCGATGCCCTCCAGCCGCACCAGTTCGTTGCGCAGATAGTTTTCCGCCACCTTGCGCAGCTCGTCCATGTCGTCGATCCTTGGGTTGGACAACGCCAGGGTCATCATCGGCGCGGCGTTCGGGTCATGTTGCGTGATATTCAGCTCGTCGAGATCGGCGTTTTGCATGAATGTAGTGAGCGATTTTTGCAGGTCGAGAAAAGCCTCGTCCATATCCGCGTCCCAGGCATATTCCACCGTCACCTGCGCCGCGCCGACGCGGGAAACGGAGGACACCTGGGTCACTTTTTTCTGGCGGATGGCGATGGACTCGATGTTGCGCACAAACTGCTGCTCGATCTCCTCCGGCGGCCTCTCCCCCGCCTTGATCTCCACAAAGATGCGCGGATTGTTGAGATCGGGAAACAGGTCGACGCCCAGCTTGCTGAACGAAATGTAGCCGAGCAGCAGCACAGCCAGAATCAACATGACGATGGTCACCGGGTAATCGACGGAAAAACGGGTCAATGTCTTCATGAAAAACCTATCATTGGAGAAATGCGTCAATGGGATTGCTGCAGATTAGACTATAGCGCAGCGGTTTTTATGCCATGCCCCGGCAAAGACATCGCGAGAAACGGAGCGACGAAGCGATCTCCCGCCATGCGCCGGGAAATTCAGGTTTTAATAAAGGACGTATGAAGCGGGGGAATTGTTCCGAAAACGGGATGGTTTTAAAGACTGGAGGCCGCGTTGAGAGACTATCGAAAAAGTACACGACCCCGGTTGTCCGAAGGACACCGGGTGTCGTAAACACCTTAAAATCATAACGTTCCAAACACCCGGAGTCCGTCGTTCGGCGGACATCCGGGGTTTTGGG
>JAJRST010000583.1 GCA_024278645.1 bacterium
GGCTTTTGCATACTCATTAAGGCAAGATGCACTTTTCTTACTTTTTCCTCCAGCTCATCGAGCGTGGCGTTATTTTCGATGACCAGGTGAGCGCGCTCCGCTTTCTCCTCTTGCGGCATTTGCGCGCGGATGCGCTCCAGCGCCTGGCGACGCGTCAACTTTTTGTATTTTACAGCTCTCTCCAGGCACATCTCCAGCGGCGAGACCACGGCGATGATAAAGTCGCAATGGCGGTCAAACTTCAACTCAAAGATCAGCGCCGCATCGACGATGATGTATGGCGCCGCATTTTTCTCTTTCGCCTCGGCGACGAGATCGCGCACGCGCCGCAGCATGGCCGGATGTACGATGGCGTTGAGCGCCTGCAAGGCTTTATCGTCGGCAAAGACGATCTCGCCCAGTTGACGCCGTTGCAGGCGACTTTGGACGTCAAAAATTTCAGCGCCGAATCTCCGTTTGAGTTTCCGTTGCACTTTGGCATTGTTCTCAACAACCCAACGCCCGGCCTCATCCATGTCAATGACGTGTGCGCCACGTTTGGCGAACATGGCGGCGACCGCGCTTTTGCCACTGCCGAGAATGCCGGTGAGTCCGATCACGGGCGCCGTCATCGCACCACCGCCAGTTTTCCCAGTTTCTCGCCCTTTTTGCCGATGACGCGGTAAATATAGACGCCCGAAGCAACGACGTCGCCGCGCTCATTCCTCAAGTCCCAGCGCAGGTCGCCGTCGCCGCCTCTTTTTTGCAGCGTGCGCACGCGGCGTCCGCGAGAAGAGACGATAGTGACTTTATCATTATCCTTTACATTGGCGAAAACAACGCCGTCGACGCCGGAATGCATGGCAACGGGATTTGGAAAGACGCGAAACAGGCCGTCGTTATCGTCGCCCGCCATGACCAGGCGCGCCACATCGCCGCGCCCGCGTTTTATCGACTGTCCGGCTGCGCTGAATACATTCATAGCCTGCACAATAATCGTATCACCCGCGGCGGCCTGCTGACGCAAATCTCGCACGGCAAGATGCACCTCATCATCATCGCCGGCCAACGTCGCCTTGTCGACGATGAATTTTCCGTTGATGCTGTAATTGCCGGGGACTTGCACCGATTGCTCCTCCATAGCCCGGTCAAAAACGAGGACGATGATTTCCGCCGAAGGCATCCCGGCGTCGACAATCCAGGGGGGCGACGATGATTCTCGAATGACAAAAGATGCGGAATTTCCACCCGTCGCCATCGGCGTATTGTCCACATCCCGCAGATTCGAACAGGTCACCATGTACTCGCCCTCCGGCAACGGCGGCGCAAAGCTCAACACCACCTCCTGCCCGCTCTTATCGTGCGCCACGGAGGTCGGTCGCACATCGTCGTTGATCAGGTAATTGGAGGAGACGCGTACGCTTTGATTCATCGGCTCGCTGAAAAACAGACGGACGGCGGACCTTGTTTCTCCTTTCGCCCTGACGAGCGCCGGCGGGTCGCCGGGACGCGCGGAGACAATTTTCGACATGCGGCTCTCGCTCGGCGATTTGGCGGCGTCGACCGATTTGACGCCGTAAAAGTAAAGGGAATCGCGCTGCATGGCCATATCGCTGTAAAAATTAACGGTGGACTCGGCAAGAAAAACGAGCGCGTCGGGATTCGCGCCGCGAAATATACGATAAGCATCGACGCCGTCGATGGCGCGCCAGGTCAGTTGCACGGTCGAGGCGTCGAGCGGCTGCGCAAACAGTCCGACCGGCGTGGCGGGGCCGGTGTCGCCGCCGACGCTTTCATACGCCGAAAGCACGGCGCCGTCGCCCAGCCAGAACTCATTGCGGCCGTCTAGGTTGGCGTCGGCCGCCACAACGGCGGACGCCTGAACCGTGGCATGATGATAAATGACGTCATAGCCGCCGTCCACATCATCCACAACATAAAAATCGGGATAGGCGGCGATAAAAATCTCATCATCGCCGTCGCCGTCCATGTCGCCGACGGATACGCTGCTCAAATAATCGCGGGTCGATTCGAATCCGAAAATGCGCCATTCGGCGACCGGACGATAGTCGTTGTCGCCAAACCGATCGTAGATGCGATAATACCAGTGACGGGCGTCATAGTCGTGCTCGGTATTGAGATTGGGGTCGGAGTGGCACCCGGCGATAAACTCGTCGACGCCGTCGCCGTCAAAGTCGCCGGCGGCGAAAAAGCTGATGCTGTCGAGCAGCGGCAAGCTGTCCTGCCAGGTCGGCGTAAAAGCATTGTCGCCGCTGTTCTCATAGATGTAAACATCGCCGTCGCTGTCGCCGAGTAAAATTTCCAGGGCGCCGTCGCCGTCAAAGTCGCCGATCTGGCTGTGCGGCACGCCGTTGAAATTCTCGCCCGACGTCGGATTTGGAAACGCGGCGACGAACGCATAGCTATCGTCGCCGTTTGTTTCAAAGAGTTCGAATCGATCCTCGCCGCCATCGTCCTGCGGATGCACGACGCGGATGATCACCTCTCCCCTGCCGTCCTGATCGAGATCGGCAAAGCGGCTGGCCCAGTATTGCGATGCGCCGTCGCCTTTCCAGGAGGCGGAAACCTTGTCGGGAAAGCCGCCGACGCTCGTCGCCTCGTAAATAAAGCTGTTGAAGCCAAAGCCGCTCAACACTTCGAGCTTGCCGTCATTGTCGGAATCACCGATGTCGCGCGGGATGCGCCTCTCTTCCGTAGCGAACACCTCCTGCATGGCGTCGTCGCCGAATTCGTACATTTTCATCGGCCCAATGGCGCCCTCCTCGGAAACAGACATGACGATTTCCGGTACGCCGTTTTGATTGAAATCGGCCGTTTTGCCGACGAGTCGGCCAAACGGCAGGGTCAAAACGCCGGGCGAATAACGGGTGACGTCGATGGGCGGCGCGCCGAGATCGATGCGGTGGTAGGCGCCGCCATTGTCGTCGATGCTGATCAAACCGGCGCTGTTTTTCGCCCTGACCCAGGCGCGCAGTTCGCCCGCCGCTTCGCGCTGGCTCAGGTTGTAGCGCAACCGATGCGTGCGATAGGTGAGCGGCGATTCGACGAAATCATTCGATCCGTCGGCATTGTAAAACAACGATCCTTCGCACAGATCGTCCGTGGCAAATTGCAGGAGAACGGAATGCAGATCGCCGTCCAGCATCGGCAAGAACTCCAGGTTGCTGATGACCGGCGGCGTCCGGTCCAGGAAAATTCTTGTCGAGTGCTGCGTTTCGACGTTATCCGTGGCGGTCACCGTCAGCTTCAGCGTATACTCGCCCTCATCGGCGGGCAGGTCCTGCCATACGCCGAGAACGCCGTCGAGCACCGTATGATCGACCGGCTCGCCGATTGACCGCCACTCCTGCGGATTGTCGGAAACGCCCCAGGACAAAGTATAATGATCAAAATCGGGACTCCAGGCCGAACCGACGATTTCGACAGGGGCGGCGCTGAAACCGGCGTCCAGAACCGGCTCGGCGATGTGGGCGATGGCGTGCGTTTCCCGGGTGATCATGCGGTAGACGTTCAGGCGGCCGGCGCCGAAACGGTCGTCCCAACCGGGATCGCCGACATCGTCGGCGCTATTCACCAGGATCGCCCGCACCGCATCCGCGGACAACCCGGGACGATTCGACAGCAGCAATGCGGCGGCGGCGGAAACAAAAGGCGCCGAAAAAGAGGTGCCGTTCCAGCTTCGATAATCGTCATCCAGATCGAGGCTGAGTATGGAACTGCCGGGGGCGACGAGATCGACCGTCGGCCCGTAGTTGGAAAAACCGGCGAGTTCATCCTGATCGTCCGTGGCGCCCACGGAAATGGTCTCGGCGAATCCGGACGGATAGTGAACCTGATCCGTGGCCGAATTTCCCGAAGAGGCGACCATGACCACGCCCTTGCTGTAAGCATACTTTATGACGTCGTCCAGAACGCGCGACACAAAAACGTCGCCAAAGCTCATATTGATGACCCGGGCGCCGTTGGCGACGGCGTACAAAATGGCGGAGGCGACGTCGTCATCCTCGCCGTAACCGCTCGAGTTGAACGTGCGCAAATTCATCACCCGGCAGCCAAACGCCAACCCGGCCATGCCCAGTGCGTTGTCCGTTTCCGCGGCAATGATGCCGGCAACGCCGGTGCCGTGGCCATGCTCATCCATGGGGTCGTCATCGCGTTCGAGATAATCGCCGCCGTCGGGGTAATTCGGCGCATCGGTGAAATCCCAGCCGCGAATATCATCGATAAAGCCGTTGCCGTCGTCGTCGACGCCGTTAAAGTCGGATTCGTCGACAACGCCGTTGCCGTTCACATCCTCGCCGGCGTTGAGCCACAACCGGCCGGCGATTTCCGGGTGTTCATAGTCGACGCCGGTATCGATGACGGCGACGAGCA
>JAJRST010000584.1 GCA_024278645.1 bacterium
CCGGTTTTGGCGATATAGGCGAATATTTCGGAGCGGCCGGTTCTGTTCGACATGAACAGCATCATGCCATTGTCGAACAGCCAACAGCGGTTGTGAAAATAGAGGTTGTTGTCGCTCGCCTCGTTGGTGGTGATAAAGATGATTTTCGCGCCGCTGGTTTCGTCGATTTCGATTTTTTGTTCGCTTGGCAGAATTTCGCACTCCCAGGAAGCGGCGAAAAGCGGCACGGAGATGAGAAAGACGGCGGCGACAATGAAGCGGCTAAAACGGGCGAGCCGGCGGGTGAAATTCATGACAAATCCTTTCAATGGTTTGTTGGATGCGACCAATGAGAAATATTAGGTAAACCGGAAAAAGCACACAGGCGTATGAGTTTAATATAATTCATTACACTACATTTCGCAATGATTGCATGAATAAAATGTGATTCTTTTCATGGTTTGCATTTCGGTGTTCACACCCCAAGGCGCCGTTTTTTCTGGAATTTCCCCGGTTTTTGTATTATATTTGGCTTTGCCGCACCTCCTCTTGCCTGTAAAAGTCATTCCTTCTTTTATTGGCAGCCAAGGCCAAGCGGCATCGACGCCCGGGTTCCTGACGGAGACGAATGAAAGGAAAGCGATGAAGTACGAAAACGACAAGCGAGTTGTGTTGACATTGGACGCCGGCGGCACCAACTTTGTGTTCGCCGCCGTACAGGGCAATGAAGAGGTGGTCGAACCGGTCACCCTGCCCTCGAACGCGCATGACCTCGACAAATGTCTTGCCACCATTACCGACGGCTTTCGCCGGGTCAGGGAGGCCTCGCCGACCGCGCCGGCGGCCATCAGTTTTGCCTTTCCCGGGCCGGCGGATTACCCCAACGGCGTCATCGGCGACCTGGCCAACCTGCCCTCGTTTCGCGGCGGCGTGGCTCTCGGCCCCATGCTGCAACGGGAGTTTGACCTGCCGGTATTCATCAACAACGACGGCGACCTGTTCGCCTATGGCGAATCCATCGCCGGATTTCTGCCCTGGGTGAACGAGATGCTGGAAAAATCGGGCGGTCGCAAACGATACAAAAACCTCCTGGGGCTGACCTTTGGCACCGGATTCGGCGCCGGCATCGTCGCCGACGGCGAGCTGCTGCTCGGCGACAACTCGGCGGCGGCGGAAATCTGGTCCATGCGCAACAAGGTGCGTCCGCGGACGCCCGTCGAGGAGGCGGTGAGCATTCGCGGCGTGCAAAAAGCATACAGCTGGCGCACCGGCCTGGAGCCGTGGGACGCCCTGACGCCGAAGGATATTTTCGAGATTGCTTCGGGGCGAAGGCAAGGGGATTGCGATGCCGCCAAAGCGGCGTTCGCGGAATTCGGCGAAGCCGCCGGCGACGCCATTGCCAACGCCAGCATCCTGATCGACGGCCTCGTGGTCATTGGCGGCGGCCTCACCGGCGCGCGGCAGTTTTTCATGCCGCGGCTTGTCGAAGAAATGAACTCGCCCCTTTTAACCTACGAGGACGAAGAGGTGTCGCGCATGGAGTCGCGCGCCTACAACCTCGAAGATAAAAACGATCGGCGCGAGTTTATGCAGGATGTGTCGACGCAAGTTAAAATTCCCGGATGCGAGGAGACCGTGCCCTACGATCCGGCAAAGCGCATCGGCGTCGGCATTTCCAGGCTGGGGACGAGCAAAGCGATCTCCGTCGGCGCCTACGCTTATGCGCTGCACGAGCTGGACAAATCATTATAGTCGAAAGACGACGGTCAGCAATCCAAGAAAGGTGAAAAGGATCATAAAAATGCCGATTCAGACATCGGGAATTGTCGCCCGGGGATAAGCGTTTATTTTACTAATGGATGCCACGTCATCGGCGGGTTGCCATGAATTCAATTTATTTATCAAATTTTTGAGGCTGAATTGTTACAGATAAAAACCCGGCGGTCAAGCATGAAGATGACCCTTTTTCTTGTCTTGTTTGCAGCAATGATCCTCGCTCTTCTCCGCGCCCAGGACACCTACGACTCCGGCGGGCCGCTCATGCCGGAGCAGGCCATCTACGACGTCGTCTTTTATGACTTGAGATTGCGGATCGATCCGCTGCATAAAAGCATCAGCGGCTCCAACGCCGTCACCGTGCGCGCGCTGGCGCCGATGGATACGCTGGTCCTCGATTTCGACGCGCTTTTTGTGATTGATTCGATTTCGGTGCAGGGCGTTCCCGGCGCCCCCTTGCCGACGACTTTTGAGCGAAAAGGATCAAAAATCCTGATCGACCTGCTGACGACGCGCATGCAGGATGCTGTGGTGCGAACCACCATCCACTATCACGGTCAACCGCGCGAGGCGCCCTACCCGCCGTGGGACGGCGGCTTTACCTGGGCGCAAACGCCTTCCGGCGCTCCGTGGATCGGCGTCTCCTGCCAGACCAACGGCGCCGATATCTGGTGGCCGTGCAAGGATCACCCGTCGGACGAACCGGATTCCATGGCCATCCGCTTTACCGTGCCGGCGGACTTGACCTGCATTTCCAACGGCCAGTTGCGCGACGTCATTACTAACAGTGACGACACGCGCACTTTTTACTGGTTTGTGTCCACGCCGATCAACAACTATGGCGTTTCCCTTTACATCGCGCCTTACGAGTCATCGGATATTTCCTTCACCAGCGTGACCGGCGAGCCGTTCCCCATGGCTTTTTGGCATCTCGAAGGGAATGAAAATGATTATACCGAACTGATCGCGCAAATCCCGAAGCAGGTTCATTTTTTGGAGCAATTGCTCGGTCCCTACCCGTTTCGCATCGATAAATACACGGTGGTGCAGGCGCCCTACCTGGGTATGGAGCACCAAACCTGCATCGCCTACGGCGCGCCACCGGGCTACAACTATGGGCCCTACAACCAACCCTTCGACGGCTTGCATTTGCACGAACTGGCGCACGAGTGGTGGGGCAATATGATCACCGCCGCCGACTGGAAGGACTTTTGGCTGCACGAGGGCTTTGCCACTTACATGGAGGCGCTTTATGCGGAGCACCTCAACGGCTTTGCCGGATACCAGGATGTCATGCAGGGCATCAAACATTTCACAAATCGTGCGCCCATTGCGCCGCGCGAATCCAGGTCGACCAACCAGGTCTACGGCATTGACATCTATTACAAAGGCGCGTGGGTGCTGCATTCGCTGCGGCATGTCGTTGGCGACGACGCCTTTTTCGAATCGTTGCGACGATTTCTCTATCCCGACCCCGCGCTTGAAGGCGTTAAAGACGGCCGCCAATGCCGACTGGCGTCGACGCAGGAGTTTATCGAAACCGTGGAAGGCGTGAGCGGCCGGCGGCTGGACTGGTTTTTTGAGGTTTATGTACGCCGCGCCTCTTTGCCGGTGCTGCAAACCTGGATCAAAAACAAGATGCTGCACCTGCGATGGAAAACGGAAGATGACATCCCTTTTCCTGTTGACGTCCCCGTGCAAATCGGCGAAAAGCTGGTGGTGGCGGATATGTCGACCGGCGAGGCGAGCATTCTGCTGGACCCCTTTGTTGCGCCGCAGATCGATCCCGATGACCGCATTCTGAAAACCGTGGTGCGAATCAGCAATGTGGCGCAAAACGGCGTCGTGCCGCGCCTCTTTCGTCTTGAACAGAATTACCCCAATCCGTTCAACGGCCAAACGAGCATCGGCTTTTCACTGCCGAAAAAATCGCACGTTCGCCTGACCGTTCATAATCTGACCGGCGAGATCGTGGATGTATTGTTTGACGGCCCCATGGCCGCGGGTTTGCAGCAACTGCAATGGGACGCCGCGAATGCGCCTTCCGGCGTTTACATTTACAAGCTGCAAGCCGGCGATTTTGTCGATATGAAAAAGATGACGCTGGTCAAATAATTGTTTTAAAAATGCTGTGTGATCGTTATGAACAAGCGAATCGTCATTTGTTGCGACGGGACCTGGAACACTCCGGATCAAAAACAGGACGGCGTGTACAACCCCACAAACGTCGTTAAAACGGCGCGCGCCGTGGCGCCAACCGGCGACGACGGCAGGGTGCAGGTGGTATTTTACGATCCGGGCGTCGGTACGGGCGTGGGCATGGAAAAATGGCTTGGCGGCGCTTTTGGCGCCGGGCTGTCGCAAAATGTGATCGACGGCTACCGCTTTCTGGTGCATAACTTTGAGCCGGGCGACGACCTTTTCCTTTTCGGCTTTAGCCGCGGCGCCTACACGGCGCGCAGCATCGCCGGCATGATTCGCAATTGCGGCATCCTGAAGCCGGAACATGCCGAGCGGATTGACGAAGCTTTTGATTTGTATCGCCGCCAGGATGCGCCGCCGGACTCTGACGACGCCGTTGATTTCCGGGAAAAGTATGCGGAAGAAACGCCGATTCATTTTATCGGCGTGTGGGACACCGTCGGCGCCCTGGGCATCCCCGGCGGCCTGTCGCGGTCGTTCAACAAGAAAAAG
This sequence comes from bacterium, assembly GCA_024278645.1. Classification (GTDB taxonomy): domain Bacteria; phylum Zhuqueibacterota; class Zhuqueibacteria; order Residuimicrobiales; family Krinioviventaceae; genus JAJRST01. The sequence goes on from JAJRST010000584.1 coordinate 4,450, forward strand.
TTTGAATTCCACGATGTGCAGTTGAGCAGCCGCGTCAGGAACGCCTTTCATGCCCTGGCCATTGACGAACGGCGCGGTTCCTTCAAGCCGACGTTATGGCAGACCAGGCCGGGGGCGCAGCAGCGTGTGGAACAGATGTGGTTTCCCGGGGTGCATTCCGACGTCGGCGGCGGTTACGTGGAGACCGATTTGTCCGATCGCACCTTCAAGTGGATGCGGGAGCGCGCGCAGGAAAGCGGCCTGGCATTTTCACAGGATTACATCGAACGGATTCACGGCAATCCCGCCGGCGAATTGCACAATTCCAAGACAGGGTTTTACCGGGTGATGAAAAGCTACGTGCGCCCCATCGGACGCACAGTCGACGCCGGCGAGGCCGTGCATACGGACGCCTTTGAGCGCTTGCGCAAGGTGCTGGATTATGAACCGGAGAACTTGCTCGAGTACGGGAATCGTCTGCAAGAGCATATCGACTGGAGCGACGATGGCGCATCCCGGGCCATCCGCAA
>JAJRST010000068.1 GCA_024278645.1 bacterium
TCGCGCACCTGGCGGTGATAGCTCGAGTAGTCTCCGGCGACGTAAGAGATATTAAGGTGATGGATGGCCAGTGCAAATTTCATTATATTATCGTAAAATGGAAAAATAAAGTGAAAGAGTCACTTTTGCCCGAGGAAAGGAAATCTCTTTGACTATAACCCCATACGAAGCATCCGATATTTTCCCTCAAGCACGATAAATATTAAGTCAAATTTTCAAAGAAGTCAAGAAAAAACTTATGCAAGTTGTTTTATTTTTCGTAATTTACGTTATTTTTTAGCGCCCAAAATCCACTTGACAAAAACAGATTTTATTGCTATTGTTGTTAACAAATCACAAATTCCAAATAAAACAATGCTCACAAATGAACCACCCCCGGATCAATTTTAATAGGCGGACGTTGCTTTTACTGATACCTGTTTGCTGTTTTGCAGGATTGGAATTTGTTATTTGTTTGGGATTTGGGATTTGCTATTTGGGTATTTCAAAATATCGTATTTGAAATTTTAGCGTTACATGAATTGGAATTATGAACCGCTCTTTTCACAGGGACGAGTGAATGGCGAACCGACTTGTTGCCGTTATTTCCGCGGTGTTGCTCTCTTTAATTCTTTCTTCCTGCGACAAAAAGGAAGATAACGGATCCGCGGCAGGAGGGGAAAGCGAACAATCGTCGTCGCCGACGTTGTCGGTGACGCCGGTTCATGTATCGCCGGCGTTCCGCGGGGATCTGATTCAGCGCGTCGAAGCGACCGGGCTGGCGCGGGCGGCGCGCGTTTTTCCCGTGTACCCGGCTATCGGCGGGCGAGTGGCCGATTCGCCGCTGCGCGAGGGACTGCGGGTGAAAAAGGGCGCCGTGCTGCTGCGCCTTGAGGACGAGGCGCTGCAACTGGCGGTGCAGCAGGCCCGCTCCGAGTACCGCCGCGCCTCTATCCAGTACGGCAAGCTTTTGGGCGAGCGGCAAAGCTCCAGCGTCGCCGTGGTCGAAAACGAGCGGGATCGCTTTCTCAATGTGCGGCAGGCGGAGGAAAAGCTGCAACGAATAAAAGAGCAGGTGCAAAAGGGGCAGGCTGATGAAGATCGGTTGATATGGGCGCAGGCGCAGCTCGAGGCGGCGAAACTCTTCGCCGATCCCAACAAGGATGAGCTGCTCGCCTACCAGAGCGGGCTAAAGCAGGCCTGGTTTCAACTTTTAAAAGCGAAATACGAACTGGAACACGCGATCGTCCGTGCGCCGTTCGCGGGATTCATCGGCGACGTCCGCGTCCGGGTGGGGGATATGGCGTCGCCGTCAAAGCCCTGCTGCACGTTGTACGATCTTTCCGGCGTCATCGTTGAGGTGGGCGTGCTGGAGACGCAGGTGAACGCCATCGAAACTGGCCGGGAAACTGATGTGACCTTTGCGGCGCTGCCGGAACGCATGTTCCGGGGCGAGGTGATCGCCGTCAGTCCGGTCATCGACCGCGACACGCGCACCTGCCGGGTGGATATCCGGGTCGGAAATCAGGACGGCGTCCTCAAGGAGGGCATGTTCGCCACGGCGCGCATCCGGGGCGAGATTTATGAAAACCTGTTTCTCGTGCCGCGCGAAGCCGTTCTGGAGCGGGACAACCGCAAACTGCTCTTCATTGTGCGGGAGGGGCGGGCCGTGTGGTGCTATGTGGAGACCGGCCGCGAAAATGAAGAATATGTGGAAATTCTCAGCTCCAAATTCGATTTGAAAGAGGGAGAGCCGGTGATAACCGAGGGGCATTTCACGCTGGTGCATGATGCGCCGGTGAGAATCATTCAATAGCCGGATTTTATTTTGTGATGAATAATAACACTGCGCACTCGGCGGTTTGCACCTGTATTTCCAAAATAAATTTCAAGAAATCACAAAATTCAAGCGCCAAAATCCAAACAAATTCAAAAAAGCAATGCCCAAAAAAACACGAAATTCCGGTTCAAATTTTTTTTGACGTGTACATTTTGCTCACAATTGTTTATCGTTTTCCAGGTTGGAATTTGTTGTTTGTTTGTCATTTGGAGCTTGTTGTTTGGAATTTTCTAAATTTCGTTCAAGAAATTTTGGTTATATATGAACCCGGAATAGTGTGCAATCGCGCTTGCCGCGTCATATTTTATATTCATACCGGAAAAGGAATTTAGATAAGCCATGAGCCTGCCGGAACTTGCAACGCGTCGTCCGGTGGCGACGTTGATGATTTTTATCGCCGTGATGGTGATGGGCGTCGTCTCCGTCAGCCGCCTCTCCGTGGATTTGCTGCCGGATCTGTCCTATCCGGTTTTTGCCGTGCGCACGAACTGTCCCAATACGGCGCCGGAAGAGGTGGAGAACCTGGTCACACGGCCCATCGAAGAAGCGGTGGCCGGCGTGCCCGGCGTCCTGTCGCTGTCGTCCACCTCCAGCGAGGGCTTGTCGCTGGTGACGGCGACTTTTGCCTGGGGAAGCAACATGGATTTTGCGGCGCTGAACGTGCGCGAAAAGCTGGATCAGTTGCGCTGGCTGCTGCCGGAGAACGCCGGCCGACCGACGATCGTTCGCCTGGACCCGGCTGCCGAGCCGATCATCGTGCTGGCCGTCGGCGGCGCCGACATTTACGCGACAACCCGGTTTGCCGAAAATATTCTGAAACGCCGGTTGGAGCAGGTGGACGGCGTGGCGCTGGTCGCGGTCACCGGCGGCGTTGATCGGGAAATCCATGTGGAGGCGGACAAGCAGGCTCTGTTGGCGCTGCATCTTTCACTCGATGATGTGGCGCGGGCGCTGGAAGAGTCCAATTACAGCTTTCCCGGCGGAACCATTCGCAAGGGGCGCTATCGCTATTCGCTGCGCACCCTGGGCGAGTTCACGTCGCTAAAAGACATTGAATCCGTCGTCATCGCGCGACGGAAAAACGGCGTCCTGATCACTCTCGGCCAGGCAGCGCGGGTAAAAGACGGGTTTAAGGAGGCGCAGGGACTGAACCGGCTGAACGGCGAGCAGGCCCTGGGCGTGCTGCTGATCAAGGAGGCCGGGGCCAACACCGTGGCCGTGGCCGGACGGGTGGCCGCGGTGTTGGAGCAGATCCGGGCCGAATACCCCGATGTTCATATTGCCGAGATCGCCAACCAGGCCGATTTCATCTCCCTGGCCATTCGCAACGTCGTGCAGGCTATGTTGACCGGCGGCCTTTTGGCCGTCCTGGTTCTGTTTGTGTTTTTGCGCGACGCCCGGCTGCCCCTGGTCATCGCCGTCTCCATCCCCGTGTCCATCCTGGCGGCGTTCCTGCTGTTTTACAAATTCGATGTCCAACTCAATATCATGTCGCTGGGCGGGTTGGCGCTGGGCATCGGCCTGTTGGTGGACAATTCCATTGTCGTATTGGAAAATATTTTCAGCCTGCGGGAAAAAGGCTTTGACATTCGCATGGCTTCGTCACAGGGCGCCGCCGAGGTGGCCATGCCGCTGCTGGCCTCCACGCTGACGACGGTGGCGGTTTTTCTCCCCATCGCCTACATTCGCGGCGTCGCCGGACAGCTTTTCCGCGACCAGGCCTTTGCCGTCGCCTGGTCGCTGCTGGCCTCGCTGCCCACGGCCCTTGCGCTCATGCCGGTGCTGACCGTCTGGCTGGCGCGGGAGCGCAGACCCCCGCGGGATCGAAGACGAGGCCTCTCTTTCCTCATGCCGGCGGCGTTCGGGCGGCCGGCCCGAAAGACAGGGACCTTGTTTTCTTTTGCAGCGGGCCGCGTGCAGTCATATTTCTCCCACGCCTTGCCGGCCTACGAGCGCCTGCTGAACCAGGCGCTGAACCGACCCGGGAGAACGCTTTTGTTGACCGCGCTCGTTTTTCTGATCACCCTGACCGCGGCATTGGGCGTGCGCCGCGAGCTGCTGCCCCAGGCGGCGAGCAACGAGATGACGCTCGAACTTGCACTGCCTCGCGGCGCCTCGCTGGAATGGACCAGCGAAATTTCGGCCGGGCTGGAACGGATGCTGCTGGACGACGAGAACGTGGCTTCCGTCTTTGCGCAGATCGGCAAGGCCCGCTATGGGAGCGAACTGGCCATGAGCGACGAAGGAGCCGAGCGGGTTCGTTTGCGATTGCGCCTCAAAGAGCGCGGCGGAGCGGAGCGCATCTATCGGCGAATTCTGCAGGAGTGGCCGCGGCCGGCCGGATGCGAAATCACTTTTGCCGCGCGTGAAAATATAATCAGTCGTCTCTATCGCTTGCA
>JAJRST010000585.1 GCA_024278645.1 bacterium
CGAAACCATACATCATAATGCACGCGAAAGCGTTCCATGCTTTGCTGGTGCCGATTCAGCATGTATTCGAGCGCCTTTTGACTGAATATCTCGCGGCGCTCCTCTTCGGGCAGTGATTTATAAGCATCGCCTTCCTTGGCGATTATTTGCCGAGCCAGGTCAACGAGATAGCGGCCATGATAGCCTTCTTCGGGCACCGGCGTCTCCTCGCCCAACTCGGACATGTATCGCGCGCTCAACGAGGCGCCGAGCAGTTGAATCTGCCGGCCGGCGTCGTTCACATAATACTCTCTCTTGGCCACATAGCCGGCCGCGTTAAAGAGATTGGCCAGCACATCGCCGACGCTGGCGGCGCGGGCGCTCACCACGTTCAAGGGGCCGGTCGGGTTGGCGCTGACGAATTCGAGCTGGATACGTTCGCCCTTGCCGGCATCGCTCTTGCCATAGTCCTCACCTTGCTCAAGGATGTCAAGGATCGCCTGCTGCAGGCAGGTCGGGGCCAGGTAAAAGTTGATAAATCCGGGTCCGGCAATCTCTATTTTTTTGATGTAAAAAGGATCGATCTCAAAATGATCGACGATGTCCCGGGCGATCGCCCTGGGCGCCTTTTTGGCGATTTTAGCGAGCATCATGGCCACTGTGGTGGCAATATCGCCAAAATTTTCCTGTTTCGGCTTTTCCAGGGTCAGGAGACGATCATCGTCGATGTCAAACCCCAGTTTTTCAAGCGTCGTCTTTAGCGTCGTCTTTATATGTTGTTGCGGCGTCATCACTTTCCTTTATTTCTGTTATCGGTGCATCTCCCCATAACCGTTCCAGGCTGTAAAATTCGCGGGCCTCTCGTTTAAAGATGTGCACCACGACGTCGACAAAATCGAGCAAAAGCCAGTTGCTCGCCGCCGTCCCCTCCGTATGCCAGGGTTTAATGCTCTGGTAAACAAGTTGTTCTTTAATGTGCTCCATAATGGCTTTTGCCTGTACATCCACCTCAACGCTGCAGATAACGAAAAAGTCGGTGATGGACGTCAGGCCGCGCAAATCCTGGATAATGATGTTCTCGCCTTTTTTCTCCAGGATAAGATGAGCCACAGTAGCAGCCAATTGTTGAGCTTTCAAAGTATTGCCCTTGTTTGAATGAACATGTTTTTAGGGTCAAATATATGATTTTTATGGATTATTTTCAAGACAAAGATTTGCGGAGCAGGTGCGTCGCTGCCGTCAACACCGCTTGCGGCGGTATGTCCGACATACATTTAAAGTGCTTTTTGGGACATGTGCGTCGCCCCACATGCGTGCACGGTCGACAGGCCAGCCGCTCATTTTCAATGACCATGTTTTGCTCGCCCACCGGGAAAAAGCCGAGTTCCCGCACCGTGGGCCCGAAAATCGCCGCCGTGGGTTTGCCCAGCGCCGTGGCCAGGTGCATGAGCCCGGAATCGTTGGTCAGCGCCATAGCCGCCCTGTTCAGCGCACACGCCGATTGCATGAGGTTCAGTTGGCCGGCGACGTCAATGGCGGCGCCGCCGAGGGATTGGTTGATTTTGGCCGTCAATTCGGCGTCCCGGGCGTCGCCGATCAAGAGAATTTGCGCGTCAAAATCGTGCATCAGGCGTCCGGCGACGACGGCAAAATTTTCATGCGGCCAACGTTTCGTCGCCACACTGGCTCCCGGCGCCATGCAGACGGTCCGTTCCGCCCGCCAGCCTTGGCGTCGCAAGAGGTCGTCCACCTGCTTTTGAACAGCGGCATCCGGGAAAAATTCCAGCCCCTGTCCGTCGTCGGCGACGCCAAAATCGGCGACGGCGTCGATGTAGCGACGGTACACCGGCCGCACCCGCCGGTACAGATTCCAGCCGAACTTTACCAGCAGAAATCGCCGAAACTTGTATTTTCGCACCTTGACGATGCGGGCGCCAAGGCGCCGCAAAAACCCGCTGCGGAAATTGTTGTGAATGTCGACGACGAGATCGTAGCCCTTGGCGCGCAGCTCGCGGCGAAGTGTTTTCATCGCGGAACGGCCCTGCTTCGTATCCAGGGTAAAAATCGTATCGAGGTGCGGATTTGTGCGCAGCAGATCGGCAAATTGCGACTTGACGACAAAGTCGATTGTTGCTTCGGGAAAACGCCGCCGCAGGCTGCGAATCAAAGGCGAGGCGAGCAGAATGTCCCCGATGGAGCTGAGGCGAATGACAAGAATTTTTTGCGCGTTCTTTTTCATATCGGTAAAGTGCGGCATGACCATTTCCTGCATGACTCGTCCTGCCTCCAAGGCTCGAAAGAAGTAAAACTTTGAATCCTGGCGGCGCGGGAATCAAGATTGCAAAATAAAAATAGCCGGGCCGCCTGCGACCTGAATCTTGTCAAGCTAAACCGCAATTTGGAATCGAAATTCGGCCCCTGCTTTTTATTCTGCAAACAGCTTTTTATAATAATCGATCGTCCGTTTCAGTCCATCTTCAATCGGCACTTTGGCTTCCCAGTTCAGCAGTTTTTTGGCCAGCGTGGTATTGGGCTGCCTCACCTTGGGGTCGTTCACCGGCAGCGGCTCGGCAACCAGCGAGCTCTGGCTGCCGGAGAGCTTGATGACCATCTGCGCCATTTCTTTTATGGTCATTTCGTGCGGGTTGCCAATATTGACCGGATCGTGATAATCGGACATCATCAGGCGATAGATGCCTTCGATCAAATCCTCCACATAGCAGAAGCTTCTCGTTTGCGAGCCGTCGCCGAAAATGGTGAGCGGTTCATTGCGCAGCGCCTGCGGTATAAAGGTCGGAATGGCGCGGCCGTCGCTGGGCCTCATGCGCGGGCCGTAGGTGTTGAAAATTCTGACAATGTGCGTATTCACTTTTTGGTAGCGGTGGTAGGCCATGGTCATGGCTTCGGCGAAGCGTTTTGCCTCATCGTAGACGCCGCGCGGGCCGACCGGGTTGACGTTGCCCCAATAGCTTTCCTCCTGGGGGTGTTGCAATGGATCGCCGTAAACCTCGGAGGTGGAAGCCAGCAAAAAACTGGCGCTTTTTTCCATGGCCAGCCCCAGGGCTTTGTGCGTTCCCATGGCCCCCACTTTGAGCGTATGAATCGGCAACTGCAAATAATCCAAGGGACTTGCCGGCGATGCAAAATGCCAGACATAGTCGACGGCGCCGGCGATGAAAATATAATCGGTTACATCATGTTTTATGAATCTGAAATTCTCGCCCTGGAGGTGCTCAATGTTGCCGATATTTCCGGTGATGAGATTGTCCATGGCAATGACATAATGCCCCTTGTTTAAAAGATACTCGCACAAATGCGAGCCTAAAAAGCCAGCGCCTCCGGTCACTAATGAACGAGGTTGCATAATTGCTCTCCTATTTGGTTACGTAGACGGGTCCAATGGCAGGGCAACTTGAGGCTGAAACAATTAATTGTCGCGATGGGTCGAGTAATGAACCAGTTCGACAAGGCTTTGTTTTGTATCGGATCCCGGGTATTCATCAAGATAGTTTAGAGCCTTTGTCGTATAATCTTTTACCAATTCTTTCGAGTATTCCACACCACCCTGCACTTTAGCAAAATTGATGATATAATCGATTTGATCGTCCGTTTCAACGCCTCGTTCCAGCATCTCGATGATTTTTCTCTTTTCACCGTCGCCGGCATTGGCAAGGGCGCGAATAAGCGGCAAGGTCACTTTGCCTTCGCGTAAATCGTTGCCCGTCGGTTTGCCCAATTTGCTCTCATCGCCCAAATAATCCAAAAGATCGTCCATAATCTGAAAAGCGATGCCATAGTTCCAGCCGAATCGTTCCATCCTGGTCAACGCTTCGTCATCCTTGTTCACGGACAGGACGCCAAGCTGGCATGAGGCGCTGAAAAGAGAGGCCGTCTTTTTCGAAATCAGGTCAAAATAGTCGGCCTCGTTGATATGCGAACTTGTTGCAAAAGCGATTTGCAACAATTCGCCTTCGGTGATCAACTCGGCCGCCGCTGCCAGTATGGCCACGGCTTTTGTATCATTTAAATCCACGATGCTTGCCAACGTTTTTGAGAACAACAGATCGCCAATGAGAATAGAGAGTTTGTTGTCCCAAATATCATTGATTGTGCGAGAGCCGCGGCGCAAGTTCGATTCATCGACGACATCATCGTGCACCAACGTGGCTGTATGAAACAGCTCAACAACTATACCGGCGTTCATTGACTTTTGCGTTAATGGGCCATGTAATTTAGCGGTGAGGAAAACCAGCAGGGGGCGAAGCCGCTTGCCTCGTTTTCCGGCGACATAACGAATAACCTGCTCGACAAGAGGAACCGTTGAATGAAATCGTGCTTCAAATTCTGATTCAAACTTTTCAAAGTATTCCGATACCGGCGCGGCGATCTCTGTAATTTCCACAAAAATCCCTTTGGACTAAATTTTTATTAATACACGACATATCTTTATTAGAGATTTCAATTTAGTAATTAAAAGAATCTATGTCAACATTTATGTATCTGAATAATTTCCATTTTCAAACTCGCAATTCTCTTGTAACATTAAAGCTCTGTCCACGTACACAAAAAAAGTTACGTAATATCATTGCCGACAATTTCAGGAAGATTTTAAGATGTTGAAAAACATATCTTTATTGTCGTTCACTGTCGCACTCGTCGCCTGCTCCATGGCCGTCGGCGGCTCCATAACCCGCGAGTTTAATAAAACATACGAGTTTGACGGCGACCGGGTGAGCGTTAAAACCGTAAACGGAAAAATTTTCATCGAATCCTGGGACGAGGATGCCGTCGATGTCAACGCGGAAATCGAGGTTCGCGCTTCCAGCAAAAGTCTGGCGCGAGACTATCTCGACAACATTGAAATCATCGTTCGACAACGCGGCGACAAGATGTCGATCAAGGTCGAGCAGCCGCGCGAACGTGGCGGCGATTTTATGGATTGGATATTCGGATCGGGAAAGCCGAATGTGACGGTGAACTTTTGGATTAAAGTCCCGGAACAGACGGATGTCGAAGCCTCGTCGGTCAACGGGTCGGTGGAGGCGGTCGCTATCGTGGGGCAGGCGTCCATTCATACGACAAACGGAAAAATTATCGCCGAGGAGATTACCGGGCCGGTTCGCGCCAGTACGACGAACGGCAGAATATTCGTGGACATCAAGTCCAGCGAGCTTGAAGACGAGATCGATCTCCATACCGTCAACGGCAGCATAAAATTAATCGTCGACCGGGACATCGAGGCCGACGTGGACATCTCAACCGTCAACGGCTCAATCTCCACCGACTTTCCTCTTGAAGTGCAAGGCAAGTGGGGGCCAAAACAGGTTCGCGGCGAAATCAACGGTGGGGGGCCGCTCATCAAACTTGAAACCGTCAACGGCAGCATTTCCATACGCACACATTAATTCGGATGCATCATTTCGGCGGAATCCCTTTCATGGTTCCGCCTTTTTTAACGCCATATTTTTTCAAATCAGTGTAGACTTTTCTTGCTATTCAATATCCCTCGTTGTATATTTGCTCAAATTTCAATAACTACTGGCGCTAGGAGGTCATAATGTCTATTTTGGATAATGTGGAACCCATACGGCTATGGAAGCATTTTGATGCTCTGAGAAAGATACCGCGTCCCTCCGGAAATGAAACGGCGGCCGCCGCGTATGTCATATCCATTGCAAAAAAGCTGGGGCTTGAATACGATAAAGATGAGACAGGGAACGTTCTGATTCGCAAACCGGCGTCTCCCGGGCATGAAAATGCAAAACCGATCGTACTGCAAAGCCATCTGGATATGGTCTGTGAAAAGAATTCCGACAAAGAATTTGACTTTGACAAGGATGCCATCCAACTCGTCCGCGACGGCGACTGGCTCAAGGCCGACGGCACAACGCTGGGCGCCGACAACGGCATTGGCGTCGCCGCCATGCTGGCTATTTTTGAAGATGACTCGCTGGTGCACGGTCCCCTGGAAGGCTTGTTCACCGTCGACGAGGAGCGCGGTCTCAACGGCGCCATGAGCGTCTCAAAGGAGTGGCTCACGGGCCGCACCATGCTCAACCTTGACAGCGAGGAGATCGGCGTCTTTTCCATCGGCTGCGCCGGCGGGCGCGATAC
>JAJRST010000586.1 GCA_024278645.1 bacterium
CGCCGCATCCTTGCCTGAAACATCCTTGCCGTCCCAACTCACGCTATGAATGCCCGCCGCCAGCGGGCCGTCGTAGAGCGTTTGCACCAGCCTGGCGCGCGCGTCGAACACGGAGAGCGTCACAGTTTCCGCCCCGGCCAGATAAAACTCAATGGACGTCGACGGGTTGAAAGGATTCGGATAGTTCTGCTTTAGCACAAATGATTTTGGCGAAGCGACGTCCTGTTCCCGCACGCTCGTCCAAAGATCCTCAAGCACGTATCCTTCAATCGGCTCGGCCGTGTCGGAACCCCATACGGACTTGGCGCCGTTATAGCCGGCCTCCACGGCGGACTCGGACAACTCGCCGCTGCCTTCCAGGCTGAAAGAGATGTCGATGGTATTGCCCGGTTTGCAAATCGGTTCGCCGTTTTCATCCCAAAAGAAACCCCACATAGGCGCCTTCATCTCCGCTTCGTGGCCGTCCGGAGAAACAGCCACTTCAATAATGCCTTGATAAACCGGCCCCTTGTCCTTCACTTCCACGATGCTGGAATCGTCGAACACCACCCATTGTAAATAGTCGTCGTAATTGCCCGGCGCCAGACGAATGATGCGATTATACAGATCCACGCGTCCCTGCGCCAGCGCCGCTTCGGATAAAAAGCCGTGGTGAATGTAATGGCCGGTGTTAAAGGCGCCGTCGTAAAATTCCACCTCCATGTTCATATCATAGCCGTCGGAGTTCGGCCAGTAGTTGCCCTGCTGCAACGGGTAGCCGGTTACATCGTTGTCGTCCATATCGATGGTGATAATGTAATAATAGCGTCCCGCTTTTTGACCATCGGCGCCCCTTGATGTGCGCCCGACGACGCCGCGCGCCTTGACATAGCCGTACAAATTTTCCCGGTCATGGGTAAAGCGCACTTGCAAAATATCCACATCGGCGTATTTTCGCGGCACGGGCTGCGACAGACCGTCGCCGTACCAGTCGGTGTCGTGTTCGTCGTTTGCAGGGTCGTTGACTATGGTGGTCACGTTGCTCCAGTCGTCGAAATTGCCGTCAATAACTATGGCGTTCTGGCTGAACAGGAAAAGCGGCGCGGTAAAAAGAAAAAACAGTATCGTTTTGATCATTGTCGTCTCCACGTAAAAGTTGTAAATGGAAAGAAAAACAGGCAGGTCAAAAGCATAGTCAGCGGTTCGCCAATTCGAACCGCCGTCCATCAGACTTGATCGATGACAGCAACAGCTTCGATCTCCACCAATGCATCAAGGGGCAGCCGCCCAACCTCAAAGGCGGTGCGGGCGGGCGGCGCGTCGGGGAAAAAAGTTTTGTAAATTTCATTCATGGCGGAAAAATCGCCAATATCGGCCAACAGCACCGTGACTTTGACGACCCGGTCCATCGACGAACCCGCCGCTTCGACAATGGCCTTGACATTTTCCAGCGCCCTGCGGGTTTCCGCCTGCACACCGCCGCTGACCAGTTTGCCGGCGGCGGGGTCCAGCCCCAGTTGTCCCGCCGTGAACACCAGCCGCCCCTCGGCGACGACGCCTTGGCTGTACACATTACCAACCGGCGCCGGAGCGTTTTTCGTATTGATCGTTTTTCGCATACCTTGTCCTCCGAAACATCGGTCTATTGGCCGGTTTGAGCCTTTTTCTTTTTTGCCTGCTCGGCATTTTGAATAATCTTTTTCGCCCTGGCCTGTTTGAGCGCGCGTTTAAAGTTCTTTTCCACAAGCTGAAAATGGTATTTTTCCTTCATTTCCTGTTCGAGCTGATTCTTCAGATCCTTTTCCAGGGCCGTCCGCGTCAACTTTTTGCTTTCCTCGTCATCGGCATTCTCCCTCATGGCCTCGATCATCAGCGCCGCTTGATCGACCACATATTTTTTAAACAAAAAGCTTCGCAGCAACGATTGTCGAACATCCTTCATCTTTTCTTTAATTTCGGGGATTTCCGCGTAACCCAACTCGGCGGCATGTTTTGCCAGCAGGTGCTCCTCGGAAATATCGTTGAATCGATCACGGAAATCCAGCATGGTATCCGGGTTTCTGTTTTTATCGTTAAAAATCTCGTAAAGCTTAATGGCGCCGCCGTCGTAGGTTGCGATCACCTCATCCATATCGTCCTGCGTCAGCCGGGAGAAATCCATGACAATCGTCTCCGGCGTCGTCTTTTTGCCGCCGGATTTCAGCTTTATTTCCTGGAACAGGTTGTCCTTCACTTTATAATTGTATTTTCGGGCAAGCTCGTCAAAACGCCTTTCAAGCACTCTTTGGATATCATGGCGGCGGGTGCGGTACAGCGTTTTCCAGATTCTCCCTCGCAGCTCTTCAAGCGGGGGTACGGGGACGTCGCGTTTTTCCCCCTTGTACAAGATGTAATAACCTTCGTAGCCTCTGAAAGGTTTGGAGTAGGTAAAAGCCGTCAGTGTATCCATCACGGCTCTGAGGGCGGCATCGCCCAGGGACTCGCGGATGACAAAACCAAGATCTCCGCCTTTTTTATTTGTGGTGATGTCTTGCGAGTATTTATTGGCCAAGTCGGCAAAGCTTTCGCCGGCCCGCAAGAGACGGTAAACCAGTTCAATAGTGTCTTTTTGCGACCGGATGAATTCCGGCGTCGAGCTTTTGACGACGGGGCGAATGATGTAGCTCATTTTGTACTGCGGCGTAAAGTCCGCATAAAAGGCCTGGATCAGGCTGTCATTGATCACTTTGTCGATAATTTCGGCGCGCATGTATTTATGAA
>JAJRST010000587.1 GCA_024278645.1 bacterium
ATCGCCGCCGATGACGATGGTATTGTTAAAGACGACGCCGTCGCGATAGGTCCACAACGTCTCGCCGGTTTTGCGATCCAGGGAAAAGAGATAATCGCTCATTACCATTTCTCGGAAATCGCCCTCGAATTGGTCGCAGTTGAATCGACCGAGAATGGTGAAAGAGGCGCCCTTCTTTTTGCCGCTGCCGAAAATCTGATTGTCAACCAGCGCCACATAGCCCCACTGGCGATGTTCACCCGCTATAAGCTGCGGGGCCTGCAGCGTAAACGGCTGTTCGCCGGTGACGACGTCGATAGCGCGGCATTTGTCGTCCGCCGCAATGTAGAGGTAATCGTCGGTCACCGCCATATTGCCGCAGTCCTTCAACGCACCAAGGATTCGCGAATTCGGCACTTGCCGCTCCCACAACAGCGTACCGTTGTAGGCGTCCACGGCGATGACGCGATTGTCCGCCGGAATGAACAGCCGGCCGTCCTTGAACAGCGTGGACATGGTGCGACTGTGGCGATTGATGATTTTCCGGGGCCCCGGCTTGCCGAACCATTGAATTTGCAGCGGCGGTTTGACCGGATCAAGGCTGGAGGCGGTATTGCCGGGATTGGCGTACAAGTGCGTCCATTCGCCGGCGCCGTCAATTTTGTAGCGCCGCATCACGGCCCAGGAGTCATCCTTTATTTCCCAGCCGGGGACCATTGAACTTTTCACCCACGCCGTCATACGCTCGCCGGCGCCGGGCGAGCCAATGCAGACGACGCCGCCAAAGGGTTTGAGCACGCGATGGATTTCATCCGGGGAGGTCTCCAGCTTTCCCGTCAGCAGCATTTTGTCCGACACGATCACATTGGCGAAATATTTGCCGTAGGGAAGCGCCCCCAGGGAGCCGGGTTGAATGCTGACGCGGGCGCCGTACAATCCCGCCTTGTCCAACAGCCGCCGCGACTTTTCCACCTTGTCAGGATCGTCCTCGACGCCGACAATGGTGAGGTTTGTGTGCTTTGCCAGTTCGTAGGCCAGTCGCCCGTCTTCGCTGCCGACGATCAGGCAATAACCATTGTCCACGCCTGTTTGTTTGACGCGCCGCACCACTTCCGCATAAATCCTGTCCCGTTTGTTCTTGCCGTATGGATTCTTTACGGTTTTGGCGCGATGCTTTTTCGGCAGCAGTGTCTTGTTCGATGAAAAGCAGTAAATATGTCCGGTGGTGGTGCTGGCCAGCAACCGTCCGTTGGCCGTCGCCAGGCTGTACACATCGCCTTTGACTTTTTGCGACCAAAGCGTCACGCCGGTGCCGGCGTCAAAGGCGTCGATTTTATCCGCGCCGCCGAGAAAGATGATGTCGCCGGCGAGGATCATGGAAAAAGAAGCGCCGATGTCCTGCTTCCAGATAACGCCGCCGGCCTCTATGTTTTCCTTTCTTTCTTCGATGCGGCTGATTTTATCGACAAGGTCGGCAATTTTTTTATCGATTTTTCTAATCTCTTCTTTTGAGGCCAGCTTGCGCCGTTCGCGCAGGTCCCAAAGATCCTCGGCCAGGTCGCTCTTTTTTTCAACGGTCTTTTGCCAATGGGGATAGTTTTGCAAATAGGCGCCGCGGCTGATGGCCGACAATTCATCGTCCGAGCGCAGGTAGGAAACGTCGCCGGTGACAATCATTTGCAGGCCTTCAAAAGTGGCAATTTGATCCCCTTTGTTCAGGTCCCTGGCGTTCAGTTCGCCGAGGTCGCCGCCGCCGTAGATCAGCTCATCGTCGGCAAGAATGGCGAATGTGCCGCCGTTGCCGCGTAAAACGCCGATTCGCACGCCGTCCCGGCGCGAAAAGACCTGCGGCGTCGTGCGCCCGGTGGGCGCAAAAAGTTTGTCCCGAGACGCCAGTAAATATCCCTGCGGCGACAAGTCAAGATTGGACTCCTGACGAATGATTGTGCCGTCGCTCGCTCGTACGGTGAACAGTTGCACGCCCTCGTTGACGAACATGCCGGCAAAAAAGGTCGCCTCGCCGTTTTCGACGATGACGTCCGTGCGCACCGGGTTCACGGAGATGATGCGTTCATTGCCGGGGATGAGGCGCTTTTGCGTGCGGGCGTCCAGCTTCCAGACGAGTTCGCCGGTCTCGCTGGTCAGGCAATAGACGAAACCGTCGTCCGAGCCGACGTAAAGCCGGCCGTCGGCGAAGGTGGGCGCCAGGCGAACCGGGCCGCCGGTGAAAAACGACCATTTTTCCTTGCCGCTGCGCGCGTCCAGGCAATACACCTTGTCGTCGGCGGAAGAGCCGAAAAAGATATCGTCGCCAACGCTGATCACCTGAAAAGCCCGGTCATAAATGACTCGCGGTTTTAAATTGTCCTCGCGGTGCCAATAGTCGGTTTTCGCCGGCGCCGGCCATGCGGGGCGCGGCGCGTTTTGCGCCTGGTAATGCCATTGCAGGTACAAGGGCGTCCGCAATTTTTCGGATGTAACCGCGCTTCTGCGATAGTCATGGTTGTAGGTCGGCCAGTCTTCCGCACTCGCGGATATGAACATTGAAAGTAATAAAACAAGGTGAATGATGCCGGTGAGTCTGAACGAGTTTGTCAAGGGACATTCCTTTCCTGTTGCGATTGAGAAGGGATTAAAAGCCAAAGCATTACCAAAGAAAATAAGGGGAATTCGGATAATTTCAAAAGGAAAAATTTCGGCAGTTCGGTCGGGGAATTCGGTTTATCCCCCAAAATGGTTGCTTTTCGTTCCG
>JAJRST010000069.1 GCA_024278645.1 bacterium
GACTATTTGATTATGAAACATTTTCTAAGCGATACAATAACAGCCCTTGCCACGGCGCCGGGAAAAGGCGCCATCGCAATCATTCGATTGAGCGGAGATAAAAGTGTAGACATTGCCGCCGGCGTCTTTGTCGGCGGACAAAATCTGTACGAAATGCCGCCGGCGCGTCTGGCACGCGGTCATATTGTCGATCCCAAAAGTAAGAATATTATTGACGATGTACTCGTCGCTAAATTTAAAAATCCGCATTCTTTTACCGGCGAGGATATGGTCGAAATAAGTTGTCACGGCGGCCCCTTTATCGTTGAGGAAATATTGACGGTGTTGCTTGAAAACGGCGCCCGGCTGGCGGCGCCCGGGGAGTTCACCAAGCGGGCGTTTTTGAATGGAAAGATGGACCTGCTGCAGGCGGAATCCGTCGCCGATATTATTGATTCAAGGACGCGCGCCAGTTTACTGCAATCGCAAAATCAATTATCCGGAATGCTTTCTGAAAAGCTGCTTCATTTCAGGGACGCGCTGAAATATCAACTGTCGCTCCTCGAAGTCGAACTGGATTTCTCGGAAGAGGATATTGAATTTGCATCGCGAGAAGATTTATATGAAAATATAAAAGGCCTGATCGACCAGGTTGATAAATTGTTGAACACCTTCAAGTACGGAAAAATCCTCCGGGAGGGTGTGCGGCTCGCTTTGGTCGGCAGGCCCAACGTCGGCAAGTCGAGCATACTCAACCGACTCCTGGAGGAGGATCGGGCTATTGTCTCCCGCACGCCTGGGACGACGCGGGATGTCATCGAAGAGGCTCTGGACATCGACGGCATTTTGTACACCATTTCGGATACCGCGGGGATCCGGTTAACCGGCGATGAAGTTGAAGAAATGGGTGTGGAGAGGACGAAAAAAGTGTTGGGCGGCGCCGACGTCGTTTTGTTTATTGTCGAGTCCGGATCGGTGTTGACGGAAAAAGATTTAGAAGCGTTGCACATTGTTAAAGAGAACATGAATGACGCGCGCTTGTTGCTGTTGGTCAATAAAATTGATTTAAAGAAAAATCAAATTCCCGACGAGGTCTCTGTGCAATTTGACGTTGTATGCGAAATTTCGGCCAAGACCGGCGAGGGATTCTCAACATTCAAGAAGAAGCTAAACGGATTGATTTTCGATGAGGACGTTATGAAAGAAAGCGTCTACATTAACAAGACTCGACATCTCGATGCGTTGCGAAGGACGCGCGAGGCGCTGCTGCACGCCAACGCCTCGGTCAAACAAAAGCTTTCACCGGAGTATATTTCACTGGATGTGCGCACCGCGCTGGACGCCCTCGGAGAGATAACCGGCGAGGTGACGACGGAAGATATTCTGGAAGACATTTTCTCCTCTTTCTGTATTGGCAAGTAAATGTTCCACGTGAAACAAAGAACAACAGGCAATGATGGATGTCAATGAAAAATACAACGTGATTGTCGTCGGCGGCGGCCACGCAGGATGTGAAGCGGCGCTCGCCGCTGCCCGCATGGGGGCGAGCACGCTGTTGATAACCATTAACATTTTTACCGTCGGACAGATGTCCTGCAATCCGGCCATCGGCGGTCTGGCAAAGGGACATCTTGTGAAGGAGCTCGATGTCATGGGCGGTGAAATGGGTGTGATCGCCGACGACACTGCGTTGCAATTCAAGGTGCTCAATCGCTCGAAAGGGCCGGCCGTCTGGTCCTTGCGCACGCAAAACGATCGTATCGCTTACTCGAACGCCATGCGCCAGGCGCTGGAACAAACCCCGAATTTGTATCTTCGGCAACACGCTGTGTCGGCGCTTCTTTTTGACGGCGATAAAATTGCCGGCGTGGTTACGGAAGTGGGCTCTAAAATATACGCCGACGCCGTCATCCTTGCGTCCGGAACTTTTTTGAACGGCCTCGTTCACGTGGGCATGAAAAATTACCCCGGTGGACGGGCGGGGGAGATCGCCTCCACGGGACTGAGCGAACAGCTTTTCGAGCGCGGCTTTCAGGTCGGTCGATTGAAGACCGGCACGCCGCCGCGCATCGACGGCCGCACCATAGATTTTGATGTCATGGAAGTGCAGCACGGCGATGATCGCCCCATTCCTTTTTCTCATAAACATGACCGAATCGACGTTGAGCAGATGCCATGCTACATTACGCGAACAACCCCTGAAACGCACGAGTTGTTGCGTTCCGGCTTTGATCGCTCCCCTTTGTATGCCGGAGTCATCCGGGGGCTGGGTCCGCGATATTGTCCTTCCGTGGAGGACAAGATTGTCAGGTTTGCAGACAAGGAGAGTCACCAGCTCTTCCTGGAGCCGGAGGGACGCAATACCAATGAATATTATTTGAACGGCTTTTCCACCAGTTTGCCGGAGGATGTACAGATAAAAGCGGTGCGCTCTGTTCCCGGGCTTGAGCGGGCGCGGTTGACCCGACTTGGCTACGCCATTGAATATGACTATTTCCCGCCGTCGCAATTAAATCCGACGCTGGAGACAAAGTATGTGCAAGGCTTGTACTTTGCCGGGCAGATCAACGGCACCTCGGGATACGAGGAGGCCGCGGCGCAGGGATTCATGGCGGCCGTGAACGCGGTGTTGAAAATTCGCGGCGAGGCGCCGTTTGTGCTTGATCGCTCCGAAGCCTATATCGGCGTACTCATCGATGATCTGGTGACAAAGGATTTGCAAGAGCCGTATCGCATGTTTACTTCGCGAGCGGAGTACCGATTGCTGCTTCGCCAGGATAACGCCGATTTGCGGTTGATGAAGTACGGCCATAAATTCGGCCTGATCGGCTCGGATGTGTACAGCGATCTCTTAAAGAGGCAAGAGGCCATAAGAGAGGCGCTGAAGTTTCTGCGCTCGAAAAAACCTTCGTTGCAGGAGATCAATCCCGTTCTGCAAAAAGTTGCAACGTCGCCGTTGGAAAATATCGAATCCATAGAGCGTCTGCTCAAAAGACCGGAAGTGCATCTGACCGATTTTTCCGGGCTGTATGATTCCGAGCTTTTTCAGAACTCGGATGATCGTTTTTGGAACAAAGTGAGAGAACAGGTCGAAATAGAGATAAAATACGAGGGATTTCTGAATCGCCAGAAACAGCAGATCATGCGCATGAAAGAGTTTGAAGATTTAAAGATACCGCATGATTTTGATTATGAATCGATAAAATCGATTTCCAATGAGGCGCGGGAAAAGCTCGTCCGTTTTCGCCCGGGAACGCTTGGCCAGGCCTCGCGAATTCTCGGCGTCTCGCCTTCCGACGTGGCTGTGCTTATGATTTATTTGAACAGCGGTAAAAGGCGATAATTCAGGGTGTTTCACGTGGAACATTTTTATGTATAAAGAAAATAAAAAGCACCTGGCTCTGCTGGCGCGCGAGTTTCCATTGTCCGAACAGCAAGCTGCACAGATGCGGCGCTATGTCGAATTGATGGAGCAATGGAGCAAGCGCACCAACCTCGTCTCAAGAAACGATGTGACGCGGCTTGTGTCCAAGCATATAAGCGAAAGCCTGGAGATTGAAAGACAAAAGCTGTTGCCCGCCGGGGGCGATGTCCTCGACCTGGGCTCCGGCGCCGGCTTTCCCGGCATGCCGCTGGCAATTTTGCGTCCCCGGCAACAGTTCACGCTTTTGGACTCGCGGCGTATAAAGTCGCTTTTTTTGCAGGAAGTGGTCGATGAATGCAGGCTTGCAAATGTTCGCGTGGTCTGCGATCGCATCGAGAGTTTTGGCGCAGAGCGATTTACGTTCAGGTTTGTGCTTTCCCGCGCCGTCGCTGCCTTGGACGTCCTGTGGCGCTGGAGCGCCCCCGTGCTTGAAAAGGATGGGATGCTGATCGTTTTGAAAGGCGGCGATATCGAGAAGGATGTTGCAAAATTGCGGGCCATGGCTGACGTCAATGTCAAAGTGCTCCCATTTGAAAATAATCTTCCCGGAAACAATTCCAGGAAAATTATCGTTGTTTCTTTGTCTTGATGTCTCTTTCGTGACGTTTTATGGTTGTTGATTTTTACAGGATATAAGAGTGCTGCTGAATAAATTGCTGCGGAAATTTTCCCGATCGCAAGAACTGAATCGCATACGAGAACTCTGGGACGACGTTCGGGAAATTCATGTGAGCGGATCAAACCAGGCCGCCTCGGCGATTATTGTATCGACCCTGGTTCGGGAAAAGAACAAAATCGTCTGCGTCCTGGAATCAGAGGCAGAGGCGCAATCGTTCTACGATGATTTGGGGGGATTTTTAGGCGACGGCGTTTTTTACTATCCGTCGCTAGGCTCTGATTTGTGGAGCGAACTGGGGCCGCCGGCGGGGCAGGTGGGGCGCAGGATTTCGTCCATTGCCGCCTTGCTGCGCCATGATTTTTCATGTCTCGTTTTACCCGCGGATGCGCTGCTGGAAAAAGTCGCCGATCCCGAAGATGTGGAGCTGTACAAAATCACGCTGCGGGTCGGCGATACGGCGCCTTTTGAACAGTTTGTCAAGCAGCTCGTCGAAATGGGTTTTGTTCGCGAAGAGCGCGTCGATGCGCCGGGCGAGTTGTGCGTGCGCGGCGGTATTGTCGACATCTTTTTGTTTGAAGAGGAAACGCCTTTTCGCATCGAGTTCCTTGGCGACGATGTCGAGTCCATCCGCCGCTTTGACGTCGAGACGCAGCGCTCCATTGAAAAGTGCGACCGCCTTGAAATACTGCCGCTGAGCTGCGCAGGACCCTACGCGCCCATAGACGAGCGAACCGAGTTGGATCTGGCGCTGCAAAAAACACTGTTTGATTATATCCCCGACGCCGTTCGATTGTGGTTGCAAAACAAATCGCTTGTCCTGAACAGGGTGGAAGCGTTCGAACGCGAGGCAAGCATCCGCTTTGAAACCCTGCACAGCGAACACCGGTTTGAAAATGCTTCTTTTGCCGAATTCTATAGCGGCTATAAATTCATTGAAAGACTCGTTCAGTCGCGACCGACAATAGACGCCGTTCCTTTTGATGCGGAAAAGCCCGACAGCGTCAGCTTTCATATTTTGCAGAATGCGCATTTCGGCGGCGACTTGAAACTCTTTCAACGCGAAATCAATTCAATCCTGTCCCGCGATGAAAGTCCCTATATTGCAATTGCTTGCGATTCAGAGGGTCAGCGGGACCGGCTTGAAGAGCTTTTTCGACAGGAGGGATTGCCACAAAGTATTGACATTTCCGCCTTGCGTCTTTCCCGGGGTTTTGCCTGGCCGAAGGCGCAATTTTATGTCTTTACCAATAGCGAGATTTACAGTCGCATTAGATTGACGCGAATCGACCGGCTTGGCAAGCGGACAGTTTCTTTTCGGGAGCAGCTTTCCATTCACAAGGGCGACTATGTCGTACACGAAGAGTATGGCATCGGCGTCTTTCGAAATGTGGAAAAGATCACCGCTTACGGAAAAATTCAGGAATGCCTCAAGATCGAGTACCAGGATGGCGACCTCTTGTTTGTGCCGCTTGAGAAAATGGATCAGATCCAAAAGTATTCTTCCAGCGACGGCGCCGTGCCTGCGCTCAGCAAGCTGGGGAGTCCGAATTGGGAAAAGCTGAAAAAGCGCACCAAGAAGAAAATGAAAGAGATCGCCGCGGATCTCATCAAACTGTACGCCACTCGAAAAACCAGGCCAGGTTACTCTTTTTCCGAAGACACGGTCTGGCAGAAAGAGCTGGAGGCCTCGTTCCGGTTCGAAGAAACCGTGGATCAAATGGGCGCTATCGCCGATGTGAAAAAGGATATGGAGCAACCGCGCCCGATGGATCGCCTTATCTGCGGCGATGTGGGCTATGGGAAAACAGAAGTTGCTGTCCGAGCGGCGTTTAAAGCCATCAATGAAGGGAAGCAGGTCGCTGTTCTGGTTCCAACGACTATCTTGGCGCAGCAGCATTTCGATACATTTTCCGAACGCCTGGCCAGGTTTCCGGTGAGCATCGAGCTGTTGTCTCGCTTTAAAAGCCCGCGTCAACAAAAGGAAACCCTGGAAAAAGTAAGCGACGGCGAGGTCGATCTCATCATCGGCACGCACCGCCTGCTGTCAAAAGATGTCCGCTTTAAGGACCTGGGGCTTGTCGTCGTCGATGAGGAGCAGCGATTCGGCGTCATGCACAAGGAAAAACTCAAACTTTTAAAGCAGACGGTGGACACGTTGACGCTGTCCGCCACGCCGATTCCGCGCACCATGCACATGGCGTTGATGGGGGCGAAGGACATGTCGATCATCAATTCGCCGCCGCAAAACAGGCTGCCGGTAAAAACCGAGGTGAGTCGCTTTGATCCCGACCTGATTCGCGAGGCCGTGCTGCGCGAAATGGACCGGGGCGGGCAGGTGTTTTTCGTCCACAATCGCGTGCAATCCATCTACGGCATCGCCGCCATGTTGAATGATTTGATCCCCGAAGCAAGGATTGTCGTGGCGCATGGCCAGATGAAAGGACACCAGTTGGAAAAAGCGATGATGAAATTCGTCAGCGGCGAGGTGCACGTCCTGGTCAGCACTATGATCATCGAAAACGGAATCGATCTGCCAAAGGCCAATACGCTGATTATCAATCGCGCCGATAAATTCGGTTTGTCGCAGCTGTACCAGTTGCGCGGCCGCGTCGGTCGCTCCGACCGGCAGGCTTACGCCTATCTGCTCATTCCGCCGGTCCGCAAATTGACCCGCGATGCCATTAAGCGGCTTCAGACGATCCAGGAATATTCCGAGTTGGGGGCCGGCTACAAGATCGCCATGCGGGACCTGGAAATCAGGGGCGCCGGCAATGTATTTGGCGCCGAACAGACGGGTTTTGTCAATGCTCTTGGCTACGAGCTTTATACAAAGATCATCCGCGAGTCCATCGATGAAATTCGCAGCGATTTTGACCTGGACGCTGAAAAGGCGGAGCAGGACGCCGTTTTTGATGTGAACATTGAATGCAAGGTCGACGCCTATTTGCCGGAAGAGTATGTTTCGTCTTCCTCGGAACGCGTGGATATTTATCGGCGTTTGGTTCGGGCGCGCACGGAGGAGAGCATTGAGGATTTACGCCGGGAGCTTGTCGATCGTTTTGGCGCATTGCCACGGCAGGCGCAAAACCTGATTGATTATATACACATTAAAAATCTTGCCGCGGCCGCCAAAATAATAAAAATGAAAATCGACAACGGCGTGTTGCAAGGCCGCTTTGATTACAGCCTCATCCCAAAGGATGAGGCGTTTCGCCCCTGGTTGGGCGGCATTGTCGCTCATGCGCCGGATTCTTTTGAGCTGAAACATGATGAAGATGAATTGGCTTTCGAAATGTCGTTGCCTCCGGATGAATTCGACCTGGGCGCGGTTAAAAAGTTCTTGCAAAGTATTGTTTAAATGATTACTTTTAATGTTAATTGTTGTAAAACAATAAGATACGTCATTTAAAATCAAGGAGTTGTCCGAAAATGAAAAAGACGGTTTATCTGATTGTTTTTTCAGTCTTTATAACGCTATTCTCTTGTCGCAATGATGCCATTGTCGCTCGTGTTGGCAATTATGTTGTTAAATTACAAGAGGTTAAGTCTGCTGTTTCAAAGAGCCGCTCGAAAGCGGAGAAAAGTTTTGACGACATATTGAACCAGGTCAATGCTCTTGTCGATGAAAAATTAATGGTGGTCGCCGCCTATCGGGAAGGCCTGGACCGGGATTCGACCGTTTTGGAAAAAGTGCAATACTATCAGGACGGTCAGGTTTACGGCTATATGATTCAAAAGGAGGTCATCAGCAAAGTTGTCACCCCTGAAATGATCAAGGAAAAATATAACAGGCAATCACACGAATGGCATGTCCGGCATATCTTTTTACCCCTGAAAGACAAGCAGTCAAAAAGGAGAGAGGAGATTATCGCCGAGCTCAATGGCATTCGCGGTCGTTTGCTCCGGGGAGAAAGCTTTGACGCCCTCGCGCGCCAGTTCTCCAGGGACTCGCTCAGCGCCGGCAAGGGCGGTGATCTTGGTTTTCTAAAGTGGGGCGATAAGAAATGGGGAGACTCTTTTTATTCCGCCGTTTCCAAGCTTACCGCCGGTCAAATCTCCAGGGTTATTGAATCCGACGCCGGCTTTCATATCGTCAAAGTTGAAAAAGTGAGGTCCGTCGATCAGCCGCCGTTTGCTGAAGCCAAAAATCGCTTGCAGCGAAGTTTTTATCGCGAAAAAAACAAGATGTTGGACAGCACGTTTTTCGCTTATGTTGACCGCTTAAAGATGGAATATGACGCCAACTACCTTGACGAGAATATTGACTCCCTGCTGCTGATCATAAAGGAAAAGAAGAAAGAGAATATCCTGCCCCGCAGAGAACCCGTCGCTTTTTTGGATTCACTCACTGTGGAGCAAAGAAATATGCCGTTGGCCGTGTATCGCGGCGGAACCTTCACGGTTGATCAGATGTTTAACATCTACAATAAAATCTCTCCGATGAGGCGTCCGGCGTTGACCGGGAAAAAAATATTGTTGCAGTTTCTTGACCGCAACGTGCCGCGAAGGCTTATTATCCAAAAAGGTTATGAAAAGCGCGTTCATAAGAAAGCGGATATTCGCAACAAAGTGAAAAGAGAAAAAGAAAAGATTTTGGCGCAGCGCGCCAGACAAATATTCGTCGACGAGAGAGTGGACATTACCGACGAAAAGTTGCGAAAATATTATGAGGATCACCTGAATGAATTCGAGACCGGCGCCAAGGTTGAGGTTCAGGAGATACAGGTCGCCGATCGGGAAACAGCGGACATGGTGTACGAAAAGGCGGCGAGCGGCGAGGATTTTACAGAGCTGGCGCTGATTTATAATCAAAGCGAAGAGATGAAAAAAAAGAATGGTCGTATCGGCTTTATCGGTGCTGACAATGGCATCCTTGGCAGGATGGCCGTTCGCATGAAGGTCGGCGACATCTCCAAGCCGATTAGTACAAAGCAGCATTTTTCGATAATCAAAATATTGGACAGAGATCCCGGCGTGCCGTCGCCTTTTGAAAAAGTGCAGGCAAGAATACACCGAAGAGTGAGAAAAGCCCAACAAGACTCTCTTTATCAAGCATGGATGCAGGAGCTGAAAAGTTCGACGCCGGTATATGTTTATAAAGATGTCTTGAAACGAGAATTTGGATTTACGGATTAATATTATGCGAAACCTGATATACACAGCACCTCTGCTTGTTTTGCTTTTATTTTCATTTTGTCATAAAGAGCCTCAAAACACATCGCCGGTTGTCGCCTCCGCCGGCAAGGAAAAGCTGCATCTCGACGAATTGCGAGAGATGATCCCCCAACACTCTGCCCTGACAATTTCCAGCGTACAGGTGCAAAACCTGATTCAGCGCTGGGCCGAGGAAGAGTTGGTGTATCAACTGGCGGTTTCGCAAGGCTTTGATAAAAACCCGGCCATTCAAAAAAAGCTAAAAGAGCTGGAAAAGAATTATATTGCCGCGGCTTTTGTGCAGGACTATGTGGATAAGGAAATCGTTGTTTCCGAGGATGAAATCAAATCCTATTACGAGAGAAATTCCAACGAATTTATTCGACCAAAAGATTACTACAACATTCAGGTGCTTGTCGTCGATTCTTACGCCAAGGCCAACCAGTTGCGACGTAAAGTATTAAATGGCGAGTCTTTCGAATCTATTGCCAGGGATAATTCTTTGGATGCGAGTAAAGATGATGGCGGCAATCTTGGGTGGGTGGCTGTTGATCAGTTGCCGGATGAAGTTGGCAGGCGCGTAAAGTCCATGTCGCCGAACACAACCAGTCGTCCGATAAAAACGGTTGTCGGCTATTATCTCGTGCGACTTCTCGATGTTCGGAAGAAAGGCGATATTCAAACGTTGGAAGAAATGTACGATTTGATCAAGTATCGCATCAAGGCAAGAAAACGCGAGGAAAACTATCGTCAACTGATTAATCAACTCAAGGAAAATACAGGCATGACGATTAATTGGAGTTTTATCGATTCCTTGGATGTCATAAAATAAGAGATTTTAAAATGCATAAATTTAAAGTGCTTTTCCTTTCTATCGTCATTGTTCTTGCCATGCAGGTTCGCGGGCAGGAGCTGTTGGACCGCATTGTCGCCATCGTCGATGATGAGATTATTCTCGAGTCCGAGGTGACGCAGATGGCGTGGATGATGGCCTCGCAGATGGGCATCGACCCGACGCGCGACGAGGAGAAATTTATCGAATTGCGCAAGGTGGCCGTGCAAAATTTTGTCACAAAAGAGCTTCTTGTGATCCAGGCCGAGAAGGACACGATCGAGGCGGATGAACGCCAGGTGGACGCCTATCTTGAACAGCAGATGCAAAATGCCATCCAGCAGGCGGGAGGACAGGAAAAGCTGGAAAAGATTTTTGGCATGACGCTGTCGCAAATCCGCAGAAATTATCGCGAAGATATCGAGAAGGAGCTGCGCGCCAAGGCCGTACAGGATCAAAAGCTGGCTAATGTAACCGTCAGCAGACGCGAGGTGAAAGAATTCTTCGAGACGGTAAAAGATTCGATCGGCAAGATAAATGATATGGTCGACATTAGCCACATCCTTGTCGAAGTGAAGCCCGGTGAAAAGGCGCGCATGGAGGCCATGGAACGAGCCATCGAAATTCGTAAAAGACTGCTGGATGGCGGCGACTTTGAAGCTCTGGCCAAAGAGTTTTCCGATGATCCCGGCTCTGCGGCGCGCGGCGGAGACCTTGGTTTCATGTCGCGCGACGACTTTGTCCGCGAATACGCCGAAGCGGCCTATAACCTGCAACCCGGGGAAATTTCCGACATCGTCGAGTCGCAGTTCGGCTTTCATATTATTCAGCTTATCGACAAACGCGGCGACAAAATTCACACGCGACACATTCTCGTTTCCATAAAACCGACAAAAGAGGACGAGGTCGCCGCCGCCGAAAAGATCAAGGATATTTATCGGCAGCTCAAGGAGGGCGCTGATTTCAACGAGCTGGTGCTCAAATACTCGGACGACATGTCGACAAAGCAGGACCGCGGCCACCTGGGGCGTTTTGAGGTCGATCAGTTGCGGAATATGGCCAAGGAATTCCTCTTTGCCCTGGACGGCGTGGAGCCGGGCCAGATCAGCGAGCCGGTGCGTTCAAAGTATGGGTTTCATATTCTGAAGCTCAACGCCAGGGAAAGCGCCCGGAATATCGATTTTGAAAAAGATTACGACCGCATCGCCGAACTGGCGCTCAATTTCAAGAAACAAAAAGAGCTGCACAAGTGGCTCGAACAGATAAGGCAGCAAGTGTATATCGAGTACAAAGATGAGTCTTTGAATTAAGTCGGCGTCTCGGCCGACTTTTTTTCTTATACGGCCAAAAGGAAGACGATTTTAATATGAAACGAGTTCTTCTTACGTTAGCGTTCATTTTTGTCGTATGTAAAATCAGTGTCGTTGCACAGACGACATCGGCGTCGAGCCGTTTCGTCATCGCGCGATTGAAATACAGCGGCGGCGGCGATTGGTACAACGACCCCTCCTGCGTTCCCAATATGCTTGCCTATCTCGGGCAACACACAACCATCGACGCCGGCGACGACGAGGTTCGAGTTTCCATTTTAGATGAAGATTTTTTTTCCCACCCCTTTGTTTTCATGACCGGGCATGGAAGGATTTCTTTCTCTGACCAGGAGGTGAAGCGATTGCGAACCTATCTCGAGCACGGCGGTTTTTTATATGCCGACGATGACTATGGCATGGACAAGTATTTTCGCCGTGAAATGGCCAAGGTTTTTCCGGACAAAAAGCTGGTGCCGGTTCCTTTTACGCATAACATATTTCACAACCATTTTGATTTTGCAAACGGACTTCCCAAAATACACGAGCACGACGGCGGCCCGCCGCAGGCTTTCGCCTATTTTCATAACGGCAGGATGGTCGTCTTTTACAGCTTTAACACCAACATTTCCGACGGCTGGGCCGACGCCGACGTGCACGGCGATCC
>JAJRST010000588.1 GCA_024278645.1 bacterium
CATTTTTCATGCAAAACTGGTGAATAGCGATTTAAAAACACGATTGTGCGAGTTAATAAAATATCAAAAACCTTTGCGACCTCTCTGCGGCTTTGCGCGAGGCCGTTCATCAACAAGGAACATAAAATGCGAGACAAAAAATCAAGGAAATTGAAAATCCGGCATCGCAACATTATGGCGGCGGCATTGGCGCTGCTGCTGGCGTTCATCCTGCAAAGCTGCGGGGGCGCCAAAAAGCAAGGCAACGAGGCGCTGTTCTTTTACTGCGCCGCGGGTATGAAACCGGCGGTTTCGCTCATTGCCGACGAATATTCCAAAAAATATGGCGTCGACATACAGTTGCAATACGGCGGATCGGGAACGCTGTTGTCGAACATCCGCGTGGCGCAAAGAGGCGACCTTTACCTGGCCGCCGACCAGAGTTATATCGAAAAAGCCCGGGAATACAACCTTATCGATGAAACGGCGTCCGTCGCCCGGTTGACGCCCGTGGTCATCGTCAAACAAGGCAATCCTAAGAACATCCGCACCATCAAGGACCTGTTGCGCCCGGATGTCAGGGTTGCCATTGCCAACCCGGCGGCGGCAAGCATCGGCCGGTTGACCAAAAAGATGCTGCAGGAAAGCGGTCAATGGCAGCGCCTGAGACAGCATGTCAAAGTTTTAAAGCCGACGGTGAATGACGTCGCCAACGACGTCAAGATCGGCTCAGTGGACGCCGGCATCGTCTGGGACGCCACGGGCAATCAATACCCCGAATTGCAAAACATCGCCGTCCCCGAATTCGACCGTCATGTCAAACAAGTGACCATCGCCGTGTTAAAGTCATCGAAAAATCCGACGGCGGCGCTGCGTTTCATTCGTTACCTGACGGCGCGCGACAGAGGCCTGCTTGTTTTCG
Source organism: bacterium (assembly GCA_024278645.1). Classification (GTDB taxonomy): domain Bacteria; phylum Zhuqueibacterota; class Zhuqueibacteria; order Residuimicrobiales; family Krinioviventaceae; genus JAJRST01. Next base: position 902 of record JAJRST010000588.1, read on the forward strand.
AGAAGCTTGGCTACACGCCGATCGACGGCGATGCCTGGGAAGAAAAACCGCGGCTCTTGTTCTACAGCGGCGGCGTCAACCGCATTGCCGTGGACAAGGCGATTCGCGCATTCGAGGAACGCGAGGGCGTTCGCGTGACCACGGTCTACAACGGCTGCGGCATCCTGGTGTCGCAAATCAAGGCGGGACAAAAGCCGGACGCCTACCTGACCTGCGACACGACGTTCATGCGCCAGGTCAAGGACATTTTCTCCGAAGTCCAGGACATCTCCAGCACGCCGATCGTCATTCTGGCGGACAAGGGGAATCCCCGCAATATCCGTTCGTTACGGGACTTGACAAAGCCCGGTTTGAAGCTCGGCGTCTGCAATCCGCAGCAAAGCGCCCTGGGCGAACTGACGGCGAACATGCTGAAAAGACATGGACTGTACGAAGCGGTGATGAAAAACGTACGCAGCCAGACGCCGACCGCCGACCTGCTGGTGAACCAGATGCGCACCGGCTCGCTGGACGCCGCCATCGTCTACCTGGCGAATACCTCGCAGGTCAAGGACAAGCTGGCCATCATCCCCATAATGGTCGACGACGCCACGGCGACGCAGAACCTCGGCCTGGGCGTCAATTCCCGGCACAAGCACCTGATGCGCCGGCTCTTTCAATTCATCACTTCGGACTCGTCCCGGGAAAATTACCTGGCCAATGGCTTTGAGTGGGAATATAAGGACCAACAATGAGGTTACGATATGGAACAACACGATAAAAAAATAAAAAGAAAATCCGACGCGCCGTTCTTTATCATCATGGGCATCATTGCCGGCACGTACATCCTGCTCATTCTGGCCATGATTCTCGCCGATCTCAGTTTCACCACCTGGGGACAGGTGTTCTCGGCGCTGCAAAGCCGGGAAATCCAATACGCCATAAAGCTCAGCCTTTTCTCCTGCACGGTGACGGCGATCCTGTCGCTGATTGTGGCCATTCCCGTCGGCTATATTCTGGCGCATTACAACTTTTTCGGCAAAAAGGTGATCGATACTATTCTGGACATTCCGATCATTCTGCCGCCGCTGGTTATCGGCCTCAGCCTGCTGATCCTGTTTCAGACGCCGCCCGGCCGCTTTGTCGAACGCTTCGTCCCCGTCACTTACGCCATCCCCAGCGTCATCCTGGCGCAGTTCATGGTGGCCTGCGCATTTGCCGTGCGCGCCATGAACGTCGCCTTTGCGCAAACCAACCCGCGTCAGGAACAGGTGGCGCTGACCCTGGGATGCAGCCGCTGGCAGGCGTTCCGTTTCGTCGTTCTACCGGAGGTCAGGATCGGCATCCTCACCGCGGCGTCCCTGGCCTGGGCCCGCGCCCTGGGAGAATTCGGTCCCATTCTCATCTTTTCCGGCGCCACAAGAATGCGCACCGAAGTGCTGCCGACGACCGTGTTTCTGGAAATGTCCGTCGGCAACATTGAAGCGGCGGTCGCCGTGTCGCTGATTATGATCGGCGCCGCCTTTAGCGTCTTGATCCTTATTCGTATGCTCGGCAACGACTCCAACATCCTCAAAACTATTTAGCTATGATAGAATGTAAAAATTTCAACATAGAGCTCGGACAGTTTGAACTCAGGGACATCTCATTTCGCGTGCCGCACACGAAATATTACTGTTTGATGGGCAAGACGGGCTGCGGCAAGACCACGATCCTCGAATCGATTTGCGGCCTGCGCGTCATCCGGGGCGGCAAGTTTTTCATCGACAATGTCGACATCACCAACCTGAAACCGTCGCA
>JAJRST010000070.1 GCA_024278645.1 bacterium
TAAATTTGGCCAGGCTTGCAAACGCCGGCTTTGCCGTCCCGGACTTTTTCGTCATTTCCACAAAAGCCTACGCCGCCAAACCGGCGGCGGAGAAAAAATCCTTCCTCGCCTGCCTGAATGAAAACCTCGATTCCATAACCGCGACAAAGGACGACGTCTTTGCCGTTCGCTCATCCGCCACTTTCGAGGATGCGGCAAGACAATCCTTCGCCGGTCAACTGGATTCTTTTCTTTGGCTCAAGAGTGCGGACGACATCCTCAAAGCCGTGCAAAAGGTGTGGGCCTCTGCCGATGAAAAACATGTCGACCTGTACATTGGCGGGTCGACAAACGCGCCGAGCTATAGAGTCGGCGTCATTGTGCAGCGAATGATCGCCGCTAGGTTCTCCGGCGTCATTTTTACCGAACACCCGGTGAACCATGATCCTGATGTCATGCTGTTGGAAATTGTCCAGGGCGGCTGCGAAAACCTGGTCGGTGGCAAAACGACGCCGGCGCATATCCGCATAAACAAAAGCGACTTTTCCCTGCATGTTGACTCGCCGCCGCCTTTTGCTGTCGGAGAATTTATTAAAGATGTCGACAATATCCGCATGCTGACCAGTCTGGCCATCCGGGTGCAGAAACTGTTTTCGACGCCGCAGGATATTGAATGGGCGTACGACGGCGGCTTTTGGCTGCTGCAGAGCCGCCCGATAACCACGCTTGTGTCTCAGCAAGCCCGGATTCACGTCGATCGCAACAATACCGAATGGACCGACTATTTCTTCGCCGAACGCTTTACAGAGCCCGTCTCGCCGCTGGGCTGGACGTTCCTGAAACCGGTGATTGCAAAAAACGCCTTTTATGCGCCGCTTTGGTTCCTGGGATTCGAGGAGGAGTTCAAGAGAAACAAGATTCTGACCACTTTCGACGGCATACCCCATGCCCGACTGTCCGCATTCCAGCGGCTGTACAGCATCATTCCACCCGGTTTTATCTCGGTCGACAAGAAGCAAGCCTTGCGGCTTGAACACGACTTTTCTTTTCGCAGATTGCTAAAGAGTGCGCCTTTTATTCTTTTTCGCCTGCTTTTCAATAATATGCAATGGCTTCCGCTGTACAATCTTTATCGTTGGAAAGATTTTAGCCGGTCGCTTGAGCAGAGGCTGGCAAGGATGCGGCAAAAATGTGCAATTGATGATTTTGACGCCAATGTGCGCTTTATTCAGGACATGCAGGCGCTTTCGGACGAGTTTCTCGCGATACACTCCTGGAGCATCACCTTTGCCGATATTTTTTTCTCGCTTTTAAAACGCCTCGTTCTGGCCATCGACGCCGACTCTATTGATGCAGTTGACACACTATTGTCGGGGCTGCCGGGCAATGAAACCGTTCAGGCGAACATTGATCTTTACACCTGTCATGTCGCCGAAAAGGCGTCATTGCAAAAATTCCTCACAAAATATGGCCATCGCGCAAAAAGTCTGGACATCGCCTCGCCCACCTGGAAAGAACATCCCGACATGCTGAAAAAAGTCGCCGCCATGCTTGCAAAGAGCAAAATATCGCCTTTGGAATCCTTTCGAAAAAGCGGCGAAGCGAGAGAAGAAACGGAACGGCGGCTGGCAAGTAAAATCAGGCTCATTCCTTTTCCGCTGAATATTTTACTAGTGGCAATTTTCAAGCGAATATTGTATTTTGCAAGACAATTCATGCTCTTGCGTGAGAACCAAAGAAACGCCTGGCACAAAATTCTGGCCAACGCCAGAGAGGCCTGTCTGCGCATGGGCGCCCGGCTGCAAAAGAAGGGACGCATTGCGGCGGACGACGATATTTTCTATTTTCATTTGAATGAAATAAAAACTCTGGCCGCGGGACAGGGGGCGGCGGTCGCAAAGGCCAAATCCAGAAAAACGGCCGCTCAAAGCGCCGTATTGGCAGAGTCGGAGACGAATTACACAAAAGCAAAAAAGCTCCTCGGCCTCGGCGTCAGTCGCGGCAAGGTCAAGGGCAGGGCGAGGATTTGTAAAACATACCAGGATGTCTTGCAAGCTGAAAGCGGCGACATTCTGGTCGTGCCGTCTGCGGATCCGGCTTGGTCGCCGGTTTTTAACCTCGTCGCCGGCATGATTATGGAGACCGGCGGCGTTTTATCTCATGCCTCCATTGTGGCGCGGGAATTTCATCTGCCGACCGTGACAAACATAAAAAATGCGACGAAAATGCTGCATGACGGCGATCAGCTTGAAATAGACGGCGCCGCCGGTTTCGTCGCCGTTTTATCATGATTTTTGGAGAATGAACCTGAAGCTAACGATGGAACAAGTTATCGATCGCCTGAGACGCGACGATAAATTCATGGCCAACGTCACCGCGTGGGAGGTTTTGCCGCGCAAGGAGGCGGCGTATGCCGAATTCCCGTCGGCGTTGAACGAAAAGCTCGTTAATGCTTTAAAGCAGCATGGCATACGGCAGCTTTATACGCATCAGGCCGACGCCATCGCCCATGCACTGGCCGGAGAGAATACGGTCATTGTCACGCCGACCGCTTCCGGCAAGACATTGTGCTACAACGCGCCGGTGCTTAACGACATCATCGAGACCAAAGAGGCGCGGGCGCTGTATCTTTTCCCCACAAAAGCGCTGTCACAGGATCAATTGAACGAGCTGCATTCGTTGATCGAGCTTGTCGGCGGACATATTTCTTTTGACATCAAAAGCTACACCTTTGACGGCGATACGCCGGTTTCGGCGCGCAAGGCCATCAAAAGCAGCGGCCACATTGTGGTCACCAACCCGGACATGCTGCACAAGGGCATCCTGCCGCACCACACGCAGTGGATTAAACTGTTTGAAAATTTGCAATACATTGTCATTGACGAAATCCATCACTACCGCGGCGTATTCGGCAGTCATTTGGCGAATGTCATTCGACGATTGAAACGAATATGCGAGTTTTATAACAGCAAGCCGGTTTTTATATGCTGTTCGGCGACCATCGCCAATCCGCAACAATTGGCGCAGCACTTGATCGGCGAACCGTCGACTCTTGTTGATAACAACGGCGCTCCGCATGGAGAAAAGCATTTTATCATTTACAACCCGACGGTGGTGAACAGGGAGCTTGGCATCCGCCGCTCCTACATCAAGGAAACGCAGAGGATTGCTGCTGATTTTATCGGCAACATGCTGCAAACCATCGTTTTTGCGAGAAGCCGCATGAATGTGGAAATTCTTTTAACCTATCTGAAAGAAACCATGCGCAAGCGTAAAAGATCGGCCTCGCTGATTCGCGGATACCGCGGCGGCTATCTGCCTTTGCAACGGCGGGAGATCGAGCGCGGTCTGCGCGACGGCAGCATCATCGGCGTCGTCAGCACCAATGCGCTCGAATTGGGCATTGATATCGGCCAATTGAACGCCTCGATCATCGCCGGCTATCCCGGTACAATTTCGAGCACGCTACAGCAGACCGGTCGCGCCGGCAGACGGCAGGATACATCGCTGGCCGTGGTCGTTACTTCGTCGTCTCCGCTCGATCAGTATATTGCCAACAATCCGCACTATTTTTTCGAAAAATCGCCGGAAGCGAGCATCATCGATCCGGACAACCTGATTATTTTGCTCAGCCACATCAAATGCGCCGCCTTTGAGCTGCCGTTTACGACGCAGGAAAGATTTGGCGCGGACTTTAGCGGCGAGGGCGGGGTGGAGGCGACCCGGGAAATTCTGGAGTACCTGGAAGAGTCCCGCGTCCTGCACAAATCCGGCGAAAAATGGCATTGGTCGGCCGAGACCTATCCGGCGGAAAACATCAGCCTGCGCAGCGCCGCGGAGGAAAATGTGGTCATCGTCGATACGTCGCAGCCAAAGGAAAGGGTGATCGGCGAGATCGACATTTTCGGCGCGCAACTCATGGTGCATGACGACGCCATCTACCTGCACGAAGGCAAACAGTTCCATGTGGACAAGCTGGATTGGGAGCGCAAAAAAGCGTTTGTGCGTCAGGTCAGGGTCGACCATTACACGGATGCGCAACTGAAAAGCGACATCAAAGTGCTGGAGGTTTTCGAGGAGAAGCAGGACGCCAACGGCGTGGTCGCCTACGGCGAGGTTGTGGTGACAAGCCTGGCGACCATGTACAAAAAGATCAAATTTCATACGCACGAGAATATCGGCTGGGGCAAAATTCATTTGCCTGAACTGGAGCTGCATACAACAGCCTTTTGGTACTCTTTTCAGGATGATATACTTGAAAGGCTTGGCATGAATAATGAGAAATTCGGCGACGGTCTTAAAGGCGTGACCAATGTTCTAAAGAACGTGGTTCCTCTTTATGTGATGGGCGACAGGAGGGATTTTGGCGCCGCGGCCATAGCGCGGTCGCCTTTTACCGGCAAACCCGGCATCTATATCTGGGAGCAGTATCCCGGCGGCATCGGTTTCAGCAAAAAACTGTTTTCCATGTTTCCGGAGGCGGCGTCCGCGGGGTTGGACTTGATTAATGGCTGCCAATGCGCGCACGGCTGTCCCTCATGCGTCGGCCCTGCGCTCGAAGTCGGTGATCATGGCAAGGGTGCGGCGAAAGATATTTTGCAATATATTGTTACTTCTCAATAGCATCGTGCCGTCAATTAAAGAAAAACTTCAATTTCTCGATCGAAATGCAGCGCCTGTCTCGCAAAAGCCGGTTTCCGGAAAAGAGGTCTTGACCTCCTCGGCGCTGGAAAAGTTTGATGCAAAAATAGTCTCCGGTGAACAAGGCTTTTACATTCTGCGCGAAAAGACCTTCGATCCGGATTTTGTGCACGGCAAATTCCCTGTCGGAGAATTTGTCTCGCTTCCGGCAAAGGATTTTGTTTACATCAGCAAAGACAAAAGCATGGATGATGTTTCTCCCGGAGATTTTCTTTTTTTTGATACGGAAACGACGGGCCTGGCGGGAGGGACGGGAACTTTTATTTTTCTGTTCGGCATCGGCTTTTTCTCGGAGAACAAGTTTATCATTCGGCAATTTATTCTGCCGGACTTTAGTCATGAGCCGTATGTTTTGAATGTCATAAAAGAACACTTTGACCGATTTAACGGCATTATCAGCTACAACGGCAAGTCGTATGATGTACCGTTGTTCAAGACCCGCCTGGTGCTGAATCGGCTCGAGACGGGCGATGTTGAAGCTCAAAGACATGTCGATTTATTGCACGCATCCCGACGGTTATGGAAAAGGTCACGCGGCAATGCGACCTGCAAACTATCGAGAGAGAAATCCTTGGATTCTCCCGGCAGCATGACATTCCCGGCAAGGATATACCGGAATTGTATTTTCGATTTTTGGAGGATAAAAAGATCGAGCCGATTGTACCTATTGTAAAGCACAATGTCATTGACATACTTTCCATGGTTGCCATTGCCTTGCAGGCAGCGCACACATTAAATAATTATCACCGTAAAAATGACGAGCTTAAATTTGATTCCCGCTCGCTTTTTCATATTTTCAGGAATGTCGGCGATATCGAAAAAGCAATTTCTCTTGCTGCTGACGAACAGGGGGAGAGCGATGTTCAGTTGCAGATTGACCATGCCTTTTTATTAAAAAAAATTGGAGAGCATGAAAAGGCGCAAAAAATCTGGCGCCAACTGACGATGCATCATAATTTCATAGAACTTTCCTATGTTGAACTGGCGAAATATTATGAGCATCGGACTCGTGATTACAGTAAAGCTTTAACTGTCGTCGAAAATGCTATGAAAAGGATTGAAATTTCGAACGCCCTGTTCCCGGAGCGAGGCCGGGAATTGTCGGAAGATTGGCAGCACCGCAAGAACAGAATTTTGAGAAAA
>JAJRST010000589.1 GCA_024278645.1 bacterium
TGCCATTGTATTGTCCACAGTCATCGAACTGCTGCTGAGTGTGCCGCTCTGAACCATATTGCCATTGACATACAGTTTCAGCGTATCGCCGTCATACGTACCGGCAAGATGCGTCCATACTCCGGCGGAAACAAAGCCGCCAGTGCCGGTTTTGATCCGCTTGACGCCTGCATCGGTGACGACGCGGAACCAGACGTCGCTGCCGTCGTTCCAGGTGTCCAGCATCCAGTGGTGGTCGGTAACCACGGTTCCGGCGCCTTTGTTGATAATGGCCGCTTGGGACAGCGCGTTGGGTTTGATCCAGGCTGCAAGCGTCAACCCGGTGCTTCCCTGTGGAATATCAAACGCACCTGCGTTCACATGGTCATTGGCGCCGTCAAAATCCAACGCCCCGCTGCCGACATTACCGGCCACCCAATCGTTTGCCGGGTCCATATTCGTCAGCGCACCGTGATGACCTCCGGCGTCATCAATGGCTGTGCTGCCGGAACCGTCATCCAACGCCCAGTGCGCAACCAGGGTCGGATCGCCCGCGGCGTCTGTCGTGGCGTTGGCAATGTTTGAATACCCGGAGTTGCCGGCAGCGTTGCAAGCTCGCACACGATAATCATAGGTTGTGGAGGCCTGCAGCCCCGTATCGCTGTAACCGGTCACATCCGCGCCAACCGTGGCAATCTGGCTAGAGCTGGCGCCGCCATCGGATGAGCGTTCTATTTTAAACCCGTCTTCATCGCTGGAATTGTCGTTCCACGACAAATCGATGACGCTGCCGGAAACAGTCGTTGCTGTCAAATTGCTCGGTGCATTCGGTATGGTGGGGCCTCCACCGCCGTTTATAGGATACTGCTGCTGAATGAGCAGGGGGCCTTCCCAGCCATAACCGTTGTTTATTTGCAACGTTGGAAACGGTTCGATCTCCATGCCAAGCCGATTGCCATTTTCATCAAAGGCGCCGGGAGTGTTGACGCCGGCATTCCCGGCCCAACTCGGATCCGGAATAAAATAAGCGAGAAAATTCGGATCATCCCAATCCCTGGGATCGAGATAACTGTCGGCAGGGGGGAGGGAAACACCGGGAACATCGCCGGTTTGGGAGTTGCTGTCCCAACCTGTATTTTGCTGCCATTCACTAAAGGGCCATTTCGCGTCCCACCCCATAAGTGGATTTGCTGAATAGCCATACCAGTTATAATCGATGTTGGAAATATCGGGCGATTCTACACCCTCGACCCAGCTATATTCGGTGTGCGTACGAAGTAAAAGATTACGCTCAAATACCAGGTCCACGCCGGCTAACTTTGTGGTCGCCCGCTTATATTTGTGGCGCATGATTGTATTATGCGTAATCGTCGCGTAATCTAGCCCTAAATCAGTGGTTGCCTTGCTGCTCCATTCATCGCTTCGGAACACGACATTTCCACTCACATAAAAGTATTGTTTGGAGCCAGCGCCCGTCGATTTTTCCATCAAAATAGCGCTGGATTTTACGCCGGAAATTGCATTGTCCAGAAACCAGAAATAGGCGCCATCGTGTGCCGCGGTAATACCGTGAGTAGCGGCGCCGGTCATTGTTGACAGGCCGGAAAGCGATGTGCCCTGAAGCCGATTGTTAATGACTTTTACATCTCCTTTGCGTTCCTCGCCATCATCGGTATAGTTGCCCATTTCAATATCGATGCAATCCTCAACACCATCGTTGCCGACGACAATGTTATCAACAATCCAAAAGGACCATCGGTTTGTACGCGGGATTGGGTTCCAGTTGGCCTGATGAATGGTAATCGGATCGTTTGAAGCGATATCATAAACCAGGTTTCCGACAATCGAGATATGATGAGATTTGCCGTAAACGCCGATTCCACTGCTGGTATTGTCATGGACGACATTGTTGTAAATAATGATGTGATGCGCGCCGTAATCGGCTGATATGTATTTACAATCCAGATCACGAACCATGAGATAGGAACTGTAATTACAAATAATCTTCGCTCTCACGCGCGGACGTCCTAATGAAATATCTCCATAGGCGCCCAAAACAATTCGGTTGCCGGGTGCGCCATCGACATATTCAAACCGGTATTTGCTGCCATACCAGCTTTCCCCCCGTTTGAAGAGAATATGAGTACCCGGCTGAAAATTATCTTTTTCGCTCAAAACTTTACTCCAGCTCTTTCAGGCATTGGTGGGACTCGTCCCGTCGTTCTTATCATCGCCGTTGGTCGCATCCAGATATCGCCTTAGATTACTCGGTAGGTCCGCTCCCGGGTCAGAGACTGACGGACCGCCCTCAGAATAAGCCAATTGACCATAAACGTCAAATGTCGTTACAAAAAAAATGGCCAACGTTAGTAAAATAAAATTTAAGATTTTCATCCCAGAGCCTCCTCTATGTTTCATTATCCTGCATAGGATTTAGAGGACGTCGCTTCTACCTTCATAGAAATCTTTACCATCGCCATCGCAACGGAAATTCAATAAGGTCATCAATCCGAACGATGTTGCCGGTTTCTATGGAGGTGCGAGCGGCAATGCCCATCAGGCTGGCCAGAACGCCGGCGCGGCTGCCTGCCAGCTTGCCCAACGGATCGCTTTGACTGGGGAGAAAAAGCATGTCCAGCAAGGCGCTATCCGCGCCGCCGTGCCCGCCTTTGCCGATTTGCACGCTCCATGTCTTTGTGTTTTGGAAATTTTTTGTCAGCCGAAACTCGTTCTTATTTTCGGTCTGCCACGGCTGACGGCTGTAAATCCGAACATCCAGCCGTCCCTTTTCTCCGTTAAAAGCAATGCGCTGCCCTTCGTAGGGCATAAAGGCATTTAGCGAGTAATTCAACAGCGTGCCGTTGTTATAGCGCACCTGTACCGTCATCGTGTCGTAGGAATCGATTTCGTTATCCCAGACGCAACTATCGCGGACATAACCATCTTCATCCTCGCAGTTTACATACATCTGCATGGCTTTTTTGTTTTTAGTGATGTCCCAGTAAAAGTCACATTTTTGCTGAAATGGGCAACCGCGGCATTTGCGCGACCGAAAGGAGTGATTCTTGCCATAAAAAGCAACGTCGCCAAAAGCATGAACCGTTTCCGGTTCCGCGTCAAGCCACCAGTTCATCTGGTCAAAATGATGCGAAGCCTTGTGCACGAGCAGGGAGCCGGAATATTTTATCCTGCCGTTCCAGCGTCGAAAATAGCTGGCGCCGTGGATAGTGTCCAGGTATTCGTGAAACTCCGCCGAGATGATGCGACCCAGCTCGCCGGACATGATGATTCGCCTGATCTCTTCGGCGTCATTTCCATAACGCGCGTTAAAAGTTGTAATGATTTTTTTACCCGTCTTTTGCTCGGTTAGTAAAATATTCTGGCATTGCTCTGCTTCTGTCGTCAGCGGCTTTTCGCAAATAACGTCGCATCCGAGATGCATGGCCCGCACTATATATTTTTCATGAAAAGAGTCGGTTGTGGCCACAATGACCGCATCAGGCTGCGTCTCGGCGATCATTCGGTCGAATTCGTCCGCATGATACACCGGCGTTTTGGCGCCGATGTATTGCTGGGAAAATTGCGCACGCTTTAAATTAATGTCGCAGAGCCCGACAAGATCGACGTAACGTCCGTAACCATCGAGCAGCTTTTTGCCCCATAGAAAAGTGCCTCGGCTGCCTGTGCCGACGAGCGCCAGTTTCCTTTTTTTATCCATACTCCGAGCGCCGAGGCCGACCAGCGGCGACGCCAGCGACAGGGCAGTTGCCTTGGCGCCGGTCTCTATAAACGATCTGCGATTGATTTTATTCTGTTCTTTTTTCATTCGTTCCTTGCTCCTGTTTCGCTGTTTGAGAGCCTTTCGCGTGTGCCGGGCGGACGTCGTCGGTTCGCATTCCCGCGCCGCCGTCCCGATTGTTCGTTATTTTTAATCCACGCCATACATTCCCTGGCAATGGGCCGCCTGCAATGATTTTTCTATGGCATTGCTATATCTTTGCCCGCATCGCTCATTGAACCCTGGTTTCCATCTACTGCCGAATCATTTTGTGGTTTTCCAAACCTCGGAGGTCTTCAAGACCTCTGAGGTTTCCGTCCATTCCCGAATCATTTTGTGGTAAAGCTCCTCGGCCTGGATCATCCAGGTCAAGTCTTCCCGCTGACTGGCAAAATGGAAATATCGATCGGGCACGTAAGTGGCGGGATAGGCAATAAAGCGGGTTTCGGAATAGACATCTTTCAGATTATCCCAGGCAGCGTTGAATTCGCCCAAGGCGCCCTGTACCGCCTGCTCGCCGGCCTTTTGTTGATTTTGGTCGGCCGTGTCGCATTTCTGCAAAGCCAGCAAGAGATGGGCGGCGGTTACCTGAAAATCATTGACGGCCGAAAAGAGCCGCCAATGATAGCGGTTGCGCAGAGACTCGCGATAAAGCTCATCGAGTTGCCGGGAGGTTGTTTTGTACCTCGCCGCTTCCTGTTTAGCCCTGGCAAGACGATCCTTGTACTTTCGGCTCCATGCGCCGGGCCGGGAAATATCCGGCAGCTCGATGAGCCGCTTTTCAAAATCGACGCACTTTTGCTCTTTCGTTTCCGGCGGCATCCA
>JAJRST010000590.1 GCA_024278645.1 bacterium
GGGGCTTCGAACCGCGATTTTGACTATTCCTGGGATGAAACGTTCACCCTCAAGTTCGATTATACAAACCAGATTAACGCCACGCATCAGCTCAAGGCCGGGCTGTGGGGCTTTCACAATGCCATGCATCTGGATTTCGGCGGCATGAACAACAGTCAGACGCGGGACGGGCGCCCGGACCCGGATAACACCATCAAACGCGTGTGGACAAAACGGAACATTCCCTATTACGAGTTCGCCGCCTACGCCCTGGATAAAGTCGAGTTCGAGGGCTTGGTGCTCAACTTTGGACTTCGCCTGGACGGCCTGCGCCACGATGAGCGGCTGTTTCCGCTGTTCCATTCCTATTACAATACCGGCGTTGTGGGCGACAGCCTCTATCTTATGCCCGATTCCGTTGCGCCAAAAGGTGAAACCAAAATTTACCTGTCGCCGCGCATCGGCATTTCGCACCCCTTGTAACAGACGAGCAAACTGTTTTTCAACTATGGGTATTTCTACCAACGGGCGACGATTGAGCAACTCTTCCGCGACAGCTACATTCCCGGCGGCTCCGACGGCTTGAACCGGCTGTCCAACGCCGCGCTGGAGTTTCGCAAAACCATCCAGTACGAATTGGGATACGAGCAGATGGTGCGCGACTGGTTCCGCGTCACCCTGTCAGGCTATTATCGCGACGGCTCGAACGAGGTGCGCCGCATGGATTTGACCAGCCGCACCGGCCAGACATACGGTTACAACATCAACACCGGCTTCAGCGACATCAGCGGTTTTGAGATCGAAGTGCAATTCCCGCAACGCTTGTTGATGAGCGGCTGGATGAACCTGGACTATCGCGTAAAAACCAGCGGCAGCTATGGCTTTCTCCGCTTTTATGAAGAACCGGACCAGGAGCCCGTGCCGGCGGAGACGCGCCCTGTCGTCTCGAAAGCACGACCCTTTTTCCGGGCCAATTTAATATTCCATACGCCTGAATTCAGGCAAAAGACGCTGAACGCTGTTTTTTCCGATGTGCTCGCCTCCTTTTTGTACCAATGGCGCGCCGGCGAATGGATCACCTACCACCATCCAACCTACTGGCCGGGCGACGACCAGCAGGACCCCGCCAACCTGCAATGGGAAGGCTGGAGCCGACTGGACTTGCGGCTCAGCAAACAGCTCCGGACAAAGGGACTGCGTTTCAAACTCTATATGGATGTGCGCAACCTGTTGAACTCAAAATATTTCAACTCCGGTTTGGCCAGATACCTGAGCTCGGCCAAGGACTATACCATGTTCAACAAGGACGAGTACATGGAAGAGATCGGCCGCCTGGGCCTGAAACCCGGCAACGTGACCCATCCGGACGTCCGCCGCCTGCTGGAGAACGGCCCCTACTGGATTTATTATGGCGAGCCTCGCCATTACTCCTTTGGCGTTGAATTTTCTTTTTAGATCATTGTTGTTTTTGGAGGATTTGTTATGCGCAACCTGTTTTCTCGAATATTTTTAACATTTACTATATTGTTCATTGCTCAACAAGCAGGCGCCCAGAACTTTTTGCTGCACCTCGATTCGGGACGCTTGATATGGCGCATCGAGCCGGACATCTGGTGCAAACGATATATCTGGCACTATGACACCAGGGGCAACCTGATATTTCCGGCGGATTATCGCGCCGACCCCGCCTATTACAACTGCTCCGGATCGGGAATCAGCATTTGGATATCAGACTGGAGACATCCCTGGACCGGCTGGGGCGGCCCGGGCGACTATGCCGACTTTTCCATCAATCAGGATTTCGCCAAAGGCGTCGATTACGAGGGCGGGCCGGAACGCGTCGAACAAATGAAGTACATGAAATATCCATATCCCAATGTCACGGTGAACGGCGAATTTGCCGGGCGACCCGCGGATGTACCGGAAAATGTAACCATCGATCCCGACTTGCCCTGCGACATGAAGGGCTGGAACAAAACCTATTCGACCATCGGCTTGACCGGCTATGTGGAAACCTATACCTGGAGTCATCCGGACTACCAGGACCTGGTCATCGCTCATTATAAAGTCGTGAACGACGGCCATTGGCGAAAAAGCTTTGGCGAGTACCAGGAAGCTTTCATGGATCCCAATGACTGGGACAATAATGGCAACGGCGTCATTATGCGCTGGCTGCGGACCTTGCAGCCGGGCTTTTTTTCCTGGGACAAGGAGAGAGGGCAAAACGATTGGACGAACTGGAATTTCTGGGGATATGGCATCGTCGATTCGGTGACCGATCCGACCCAGAGATTGATGTATGCCTGGGATACGGACAACCCCAATACGCCGGAAGAAGACGAGGGCGAATGGGACTCGAAAAGCGGCCGTTTTCTTTATCCGCAGTATGTGGGCTATGGTTTTTTGCACCTGGATGCGGCGCCCGGCGACCCAACCAATGATGCGTCCAAACTTTATTATTGGGGCATGCAAACATGGCCGACCCTGGCGGCCAGCAATAAATCCATGTTTCGCGTCTTTTTAGAAGCCGATAAATACAATATAGACCCCGGCATATTAATGCCGGACAAGACGATGTTACGAGACCCGGATACCGGCGGCGAAGATCGCTTCCCCGATGGCACCAAAGACGTCAAGCTGAATTGGTACACCGGCCCCTGGAGCCTGACGCTGGGCGACACCATTAATTTCTGGGTGTGCTATGTGGCCGGCGGTCTGGACGCTCATGACGCCGTCACCGAAGGTGAAAAATATGGGCGCTATTA
>JAJRST010000591.1 GCA_024278645.1 bacterium
CTGCGCCTGCATTAATTCGGTCACCTCTATTGAAGATTCAATGACCGAGATGACGGCGCCGTCGGCATCGGTCATCGGCGACATTGAAATATTGTGCCATGTTTTGTCGCCATTTTCATTTTGACGCTGATGCTGAAATGTCGCCGGTTTGCCGGTCTTGAAGACTTTTTTCAACGCGCAGCCACCGCAGCCTTCATCGCAGGGCGCCTGCCGGCGACACGATATGGCGTAGCAGAAGCGGCCGATGACATCCTTTCGCTCATAGTTGCTCTGTTTTAAATAAGAATTGTTGACATCAAGAATGTGATAGTCCTTGTCAATAACGATCACGTTTTCGTGCATTTGATTCAGCAACGCACGGTAATAGCGCTCGCTTTCCTTCAGCGCCAGCTCCGCCTGCTTTTTCTGCAACTTTGTGCGCTGATTCTCCAACACAGTGCGAACAGCCAGGCCAAGCCGCTTCATCTTGTCTTTGAGAATATAGTCGGCAGCGCCGGCCCGCATGCAGGCGACGGCAGTCTCCTCGTTTATTGACGCCGTGACCATAGTAACCGGAATGTTCGGAAAACGCTTTTTGACGAGTTTTAATGCCTCCATGCCGTTAAACGTGGGTAATGAATAGTCGGAGAGAACAAGGTCCGGCATAAAATGCTGCAACTCGTGTATAAAGTCCTCCTCCGTCTCCACCCTTTTGAAGGCAAAGTTGAGACCGGCCATCTCCAGTTCATCGACGATGAGTTCGGCGTCGGTGGCGAGGTCCTCCAACAGCAGAAAACGCAACTGTTTTTCCATAACAAGTTTCCATGGTTGTGTTATTATCGGCCCCTTTATTATCCCGCTCGCAGGACTTTTTTTAATTACAGTCATTGTCGGACAGTGCAGAGCAGCAATTTCACCGAGAGCGACAATCATTATCTGGTATAACGGAATAGTATAATCCTTTGGGCAAAAGATTGTCACTCCTCATTAAAATGCGCCGCAAGTTTTTTAGGCTCTGTTGTGGGCAGTGTGAAATAAAATACAGCGCCCACGTCTTTCTCTGCTTTCACCCATATTCGACCGCCGTGGCGATGGATAATCCGTTGCACAATCGCCAGGCCGACGCCGCTTCCCTTGAATTCCACTTCGCTGTGCAAGCGTTGAAAGACGTTGAACAGCTTGGCGGCGTGTTTCATATCAAAGCCAACGCCGTTATCCTTAACAAAGTATGCGCGTTCGCCGTTATTGTCCGTCATTCCTATTTCTATTTTCGCCGGATCTCTTGGAGCGGTATATTTTACGGCATTCTCGATAAGATTGTAAATCGCCTGCCGTATCAACCGTTGGTCGCCCATGGCGTTATCAAGAGGGGCGATGCTAAATTCAATTTTCCGTTGCGGATTCAAGGCGTTTAATTCCTTGAAAATATCTTTTACCATGGCAGTTACATCGATCCTTGAAGCATTGACAGTGGCGCGGCCGACGCGCGAAAAGGCCAGCAAATCGTCGATGAGCTGCCCCATTTTTTGGGTGTTGTCGTTGATGACGTTAATGATTCTGCGCCCCTCGTCGCCCAGCCTGTCGCCGAACAACCTTGAAAGTTTGCTTGCAAACCCGGTCACGGCCCGAAGCGGCGCCCGTAAATCGTGCGACACCGAATAGGCGAACGCTTCCAGCTCTTTGTTTGCTTCGGTCAGGCGCCTGTTTGCCTTTTCCAACTGGTTTCTGGCTTCGTTGACATCTTCAAGCAAAAAGCGCATCGCCTTTTGCGACTCTTCCATCTTTTGCGTCTTTTTCTCCAGTTCCTGCGTACGCTCTTTTACCAGGGATTCAAGGTGCGTCTGGTATTCGGCAAGCTGCGCCTCCGCTTGTTTCTGCTCCGTGATGTCCATGACCATGGAAAGGACGCCGATCACCTCGCCGGCATCGTTTATGAGCGGCGTGTTGGACCATTGACAGATAATCGTTCTGCCGTCTTTTGTGATGTTTTCGTTGATGCTGTGGACCGAATCTTCCGCCGCCAACAGCCGATGCAATATTTTATCTATGTGCGGCCGTACTTTTTCCGGAACGATTGTATCATAAGGATGGCGTCCGATCATTTTATCCGACGAGTAGCCGAATATTTTCTCCGCCGCCGGATTCCACGAGGTGACGTGAAAATCCACATCCCAGGTTATCAGACCGATGGGCATTCTCTCAACCTGCAGATGTAGAAAATTGTGCAGCTCTTTAATTTTTGCTTCCGCCTTTTTTCTTTCGGATATGTCGCGCACAAAACCCAGGATCATCTCTTCGCCGCCCAGCTCTATCCGGCTCATGCGAATCTCCACCGGAAAGGTCGAGCCGTCCTTGCGTCGTTGCGTGCTCCGCACGGTGACGGCGTCGCCAAGGTGCATTTTTTGCCAATATTTTTCCATATAGTTTTTCGGCGTAAAATTGGGGTCGAGCTCCCTGATATTCATACCAATAAATTCTTCGCGCGAATATCCCAGGCTCCTGCAGGCCTGGGCGTTCACATTGATAATGACGCCTGAAAGGTTGCTGAGAAACATGGCGTCGCCGGCCTGGTCAATGATAGTGCGGAATTGATATTCGCTCTCCTTGAGCGCTTTTTCCGCCGACAGATGCAGCGTTATGTCGCGAAAGCTCCACAACCGACCGCTGATTTCTCCTTCGATAATCAGGGGGCTTGAATATCGTTCAAAGACCCTGCCGTCCTTGAAAAACAATCTGTCTTGCGACTCCTTGGAGGATTTGAATAATTTTTTTACTTTAGCAAGGAATTCCTCGGGGGCTTGCAATTGATCCAATACAAACTGCAACATTTTATCGTCATCGCCGGCCGCCAACAGTTCATCGGGGATGCCCCACATCTGCTGAAATTTGGCGTTTGCCTGAACCACCTTGCCCTTGTCGTCCACGGCGAGGATGCCGTTGTCCGTCGCTTCAAGCGTCGCCAGCAGCAGCGCCTGCTGCCGGCGAAGTTCCTGCTCCGCCGCCTTGCGCTCGCTTATATCTCGCTCCACGGCCAGTATAAAGGACTTTGCGCCGATCGTAATGAGGCGCGCGGAAACCTCCACGGGAAAGACAGAGCCATCTTTCCTGATATGCTTGGACTCGACCAATATTTCATCACCGGATATAACCCTGAGAACGTTTGGCCGGAGCGTCTGTCTGGAATCTTTAGCTATCAACATTTCAAATGGCCGGCCCAACAGTTCGTCTCTGCTATACCCGTGTTTTTTGCAGGCGGTTTCATTGACTTCAGATATAATTGGCTGATCGTCGATCATTTCCAAAAGGTATATGCCGTCGGAAGCATTATTAAACGTCAGCCTGAACTTTTCTTCGTTCTCTTTAAACCGCTGCTCGGACTCCTTCTGCTCCGTGACATTTTCCACAACGGCCAGAATCTGAACAACATTGTTTTCGCTTTTAATCGGAACTGTTTTGATAAAAAAATGCCAGTTGTTGGTTTTTATGGAGAGTGTTTGTTCCTCTCCACGCAGCGTTTTTATGGCGCAAGCTTTGGTCTTTTGGACCAGGTCATAGCCATAGACTCTAAAAATATCTTCAAGATGCTTGCCAATAATACTTTCCGGCTTTTTACTCTGGTTTTTGAATTCCTGACCGGCGGCGTAAATGATTTTGAGAGCATCATCGAG
This sequence comes from bacterium, assembly GCA_024278645.1. Lineage (GTDB taxonomy): Bacteria > Zhuqueibacterota > Zhuqueibacteria > Residuimicrobiales > Krinioviventaceae > JAJRST01. The sequence continues at coordinate 3,648 of JAJRST010000591.1, forward strand.
CAGCACCACATAGGAATCGGGAAAATTCGAGGCGATGGTTTGCATCAATTTTTCGCTTTCATGCCGGGCTTTTTCCGCCAGGACATGATCGGTCACATCGGTTAAAAAGTTAAGCGTCGCCGGCCTGTTTTCCCATTCGATAAGCGTCGCGCTTATGGACGTCCACCTGATCATGCCCAGTTTATTAACAATCCTGAATTGGTAGAGCGGAGAGACAGGCTCGCCGCGCAGTCTCTTTTGGTAATTTTCAACGACCATCTCCCGGTCAAGCGGATGGATAAACTCGACAAAGGGCTTGCCGAATAATTCCTCCTTTGTGAAACCCAATATCCGTTGCGCCGCCGAGTTTGTGAATTTAATAAAGCCGTCTTGA
>JAJRST010000592.1 GCA_024278645.1 bacterium
AATGCGAGATCGCCGGAGTCGATGCGAATACCCTTGGGCTTGCACCCTTTTTTGCGCATTTCCTCGAAAACGGTGATGGCGTTGGGGATGCCGCTCTCCAGGGTGTTGATGGTGTCGACGAGCAAAATGCAGTTTTCCGGGTACAGATCGGCAAAGGCGCGAAACGAATCCAGCTCGCTGTAGCCCATGGCCAGAAACAACTGCACCAGGCTGTGCGCGTGCGTCCCTTTTGGCGGCAAGTTCATCCGATGCGACAGGCCGACATTGGAGGTGAAATCGGCGCCGCCGATAAGAGCCGCCCGGGCGCCGGCGTTGGCGCCGAGATCGTGGCCGCGACGCAATCCGAATTCGAGGCACAACTGCCCGTGCGCCGCCATTTTGATGCGCGCCGCCTTGGTGGCGATCAGCGTCTGAAAATTGAGCTTGTTCAACAGCGCCGTTTCCAGAATCTGCGCCATGATGATCGGCCCCTTGACCACGGTCAACGGCACAAACGGATGCACAACACGCCCTTCGGGTATCGCTTGCAGCGTGAGCGCCGAAAAATCGCCGTTTTTGCCCAAATAGTCAAGAAAATCATCCTGAAAGACGCGCCTTCCCTTGATATCGCGCTGACTTGCAAGCAGCGCCAACTCCTGCTCGCCGAATCTCGCCTCTCGCATCCAATCGTAAAACCATTGCAGGCCGGCGTTGACGCAAAATCCCGCCTTGTGCGCGCCGTAATCGGGATAGTCACGAAAATAGTGCTCGAACTGCACCGCCTTTTCATGCCAGCCGAGCTTGAAATAGAGCTGCGCCATGGTGAGCTGGTATTGATCCGTGAATAATATGCCGGACGTTGTATCCATTTTGACTCCGAATAAATGTCTTTACGGGGGAATGTAATAATATAACAGCAAAAGAACAAGGGGCTTCAGCCCCTTGTTCCGTAGTGCAAACAAAATGGAGGGACTTGCCGGCGCAACGAGCCCCCCTTGCGCCGCCGGTTCATTTATCAGGACGGGCAACGTTGCCCGCAACTGTCATTTTCTGATCTCAACATGTGGTTTTTCGTCATAGACAATTTTCACCGGCATGCCGTCGTTCAAAATGGACAACCTCGCCGCCTCGACGACCAACTCGTTGATGGCGCTGTTCGCCGGCGTGGCAATGATGCCCTTTTCATCCACCTTTTTTATGATTTCCCGACGAGTCGGCAGCGCCTTGTCGCCAAGTTCGGCCGTCTCATTCTCAATTTTATGAATGGTGTTGACGGTGGCGGCGATGGACTCGAAGCCATAGCCCACCGGTTTGTAACCGTCGCCTTCCCAGGGCACGAGGCGATAAAAATCCGGGTTGATGTAGTAAAACGTCTTGCCGTCGTCATGGACAAAAGAATGGGTCACGCCTCTAAATTGATCGTTGTGCTTGATGAGTCCGGCTTTGTCGCCTTTTTCGCAAAACATGGTCAACCCCTGTTCGTTGGGCCCGGCGCCGTCATCGGGGTAGCCCAGGCCGTCAGTCACATTCAACAGCGCGCCGTTCTCAAAGCGCACGCGGCCGTTGGCCCACATATAGCCCTCCTTGCCGTTGGGGAATTTGCCGACGACGCCCTGCACCGACGCCTCCACCGGCCTTAGCCCGGTGATAAAATAAACGAGGTCGACATAATGGCAACCGACATAGACGAACGGATCGGTCTGATCCGTGGTGAACCAGTTCTGGAAATTGGAAAATCGGTAGTAAAAAGGCTCGATCATTTTGGCTTCGCCGATGACAAACTCGCCGAAATCGCCGCGCTCATAGCTCCTTTTTGCCAACAGGTTGCGGCGGTCGAATCGCTTGTGGTATTCGACGCCGACAAACAATCCCTTTTCAAATGCCAGCTTTTCTATTTCAACGGCGTGTTCGTATTTTAAAACCAGCGGCTTTACACACAAGATATGCTGGTTGCTGTGCAGCGCATCCATGACCATGGAATAGTGAAATTGATCCGGCACGGCGACAATGACTGCCTGTCTCTCCGGCATGTCGCCGAGGACCTCCTTGTACAGATCGGCGAATATTTTATCCTCCGGCTCGGAAACATCCGGATAGGCGGTAAAATCCTGTCCCGGAAATGCTTCCCTGATTTCCGCGTTCTGTTTCAGCTCTTTCAAAGGGCCGCTGTTCAGCGCGCATACTTTGATATCCTTGACAACGCCCAGGCGCTGCAAATGATACACGGACGACAGAATCAGGTCGTTGGTGATCATGCCGCCGCCAATGATAGTGACATCTATAGGTTTCATAAATGGCTCCGGTTTGAATTATACTTTTATTCTTTTTTTCCGCAAAAGAACTCTTTCAGTATAAAGACGCCGTCAATTGAGAATAAATCAAATGACGGCGTCTCGTTTATAATAATTTCATGCTCTATTATTTTACTGATTTTCATTGAATTTATCAAGTTATATCAGTACCATTATAAATTTGAGCAACGATTTTCCCCGGTTAATCATCTTTTTTACATACCGCGGGATTAAAAAAGGAGCTGGGCATGGTTCCGATTTCTAGAGGGCACAATTTGGCGAAGGCCTGGTTGTGCTTTTTTGATTTTCAGTTGGCAAACCCGGCTTTGATTCCGATCGTTCCGCGAGTGTTCGCTGCGTCAATGATTTGATCGACAATTTTGAGACTGTCCGGCTATCCTTCATCGGCGGATATTAGACACTGCAACACGTAGTTGAACCAGACCCCGACCCGACTCGACCATCGGGCCCCCCCCTGCAAGGGCCGCCTTTTGAAATGCTTGAGCCTTATGAGGCGTCGCGGATGCGTATGTGGCAAAGTCTCAGGTACGTTCCTAAGGAGAATATCCGGTCACAAGACACGATCTCTCCGATCCAACAAATGATTTTGATATTATCGAAAATATTTTTATATATAGTCATCCATCTACCGTGAACAAAAAGGTCCGAAAATATGCAAAGAACCGCCATTATTAATCGCATAAAAAAAAGTGACAAGCAAACTGATTTTCGTTTCTGGCAGTCGCAGTCCTATGAAAAAAGACTTGAGGCTTTAGAGACGATAAGACAAGAATATATCGGTTGGAAATATGCTTCTAAGCCAGGATTTCAAAGAGTTTTTAGAATCATTAAACGAAAATAATGTAAAATATCTCGTCATTGGCGGCTATGCGGTTGCCTTTCATGGTCATCCCCGCTATACTAAAGATATTGATATTTGGGTGTCGCCGGAGAAAAACAATATAAAATGTTTACTGCATGCGTTAGAAGATTTTGGCTTCTCGTCATTAGACTTGAAAATTGACGATTTCCTCGACCCGGAACAAATAATACAATTAGGTTATCCTCCGAATCGGATTGATCTACTAACAGATTTGAAGGGCGTAGATTTCAAAACGTGCTATCAAAATAAAATAGAAATTGTAATCGATAGCGTTAACATCAATTTTATTGACTTGGAAAATCTCAAAAAAAACAAAAAAGCAACGGGAAGTCATCAAGATTTGGCTGATTTGGAAAACTTGGAATAACCTTGTAAATGCACAGGAACAAAAAAAGAGCTTATAACATCCCGTAAACAATATGGAGCAGCTATAAACTTTTACAATATCGGGGCGAGAAAATTCAAACTTTTTACCCTCCGCCGCGGCGGATGCGATAACCGGACGTTTGAAATAATAAAGGGAGCAGATTTTCACCTGCTCCCTTTTACAATGTCGGGGCGAGAAGATTTGAACTTCCGACCCCTTGACCCCCAGTCAAGTGCGCTAACCGGACTGCGCTACGCCCCGAACATTTCTTACGCGAAAGATTGCTTCGTCACTTCGTTCCTCGCAATGACTTGCCGATTTGAGGAAATTACGTTTGGTCTTTGGCTTTCAAGTTTCCAAAATCTGTAAACATTCAACAATAGTCTGGCGAATTTCTTCCAAAAAGCCGTTTTTCTTCGCCTCTTGGATCCAGGAAAGCTGACCGTTCAGCTCTTTGTTCTCTTTTAATTGGCGAAGCTTTTGCCGCGCTCCTTCTATGGTGTATTTTTCCTGGTACAGGAGACGCTTTATAGCGAATACAAGCAGTATATCGCTTTTTTTATAGATGCGATTTCCGGCCCTGTTCTTTTGCGGTCGCAGTTCGGGAAATTCCGTCTCCCAGTAACGCAGCACATAAGGCTTCAGGCCGGTGATATCGCTCACTTCAGCGATTGAATAGTACAACCGCTTGATCGGCTTTTCATCCATTCGCGGCCTCTTTCGAGGTTCCGTTAAAAAATCGGTTTGTGAAAATAATGATAATTGTGCCAAAAATCAACAACATTTTTTAGTCAAAACGCCAATTCTTTGATTTTACCCAAACGGTCAGGTTGGAGCAAAGATCAAATCCCTGTTGCACTATATTAAAAAAAGATTTATTTTTTGCAAACACTTTTATTTGCAGCAGTTTGGGAAGATCGAACAAATAAACGCCCATTCTTCGATGCGCGAATATTGGTGGAATAGCGTTTGTCTTTTTTCCCATGACCAGCGCAGCCGTGAATCCGCTGTCGCGGCTTTTTTGCCAGACTTTGTTGTCGGCGTTGCCAAAGGGATAAGAGAGCACCGGACTGCACGATCCCAGGCGCTCCAGGATTAAGCGCCTTCCCAAAACCAGCTCCCGATCAAGTTGCGCGTCCGTCAGTTTGGTCATATCCCTGTGCATCATGCCGTGCAGGCCGACCTCCCACCCCGCCGCCGTTAACGTCTCAAGCTGCGGCCAATCGATATGACGAGAGCGACGGCCAAAGTTGGCGTCCCATGTGTTGTATTGTCCTGTAAATGCGGGATTGATGAACACCGTTGCTTTGACGCCATGTCGCTGCAACGCCGGAAAGGCGTTTCTGTAAATGGATTCATAGCCGTCGTCAAAAGTGAGAGCGACTTTTTTGTCGCCCGCCGTCTCGCGTCTCAAATAATCCGAAATCGTCAGGAATTGCACCCCTCTTGCAAGCAACGCATCAATTTGCTTGTAAAACAGTCGGGGCGTAACTCGCGTTACGCCCCAGGAAAAATGTGAATCGACGCTATGATAGGCAAGGATGCACACCGCTAGGCCAACGCCTCCTCGAGTTGGACGTAGGGCATATCGAACGCCCGGGCGACGCCGTCATAGGTGATTTTGCCATCGACGATATTGACGCCCCTGGCCAGCTCCTCATTCGCCAGCAATTTTTCCGGGATGAGTTTATTGTTCGAGTCGACCAGGTTTGTAATTTGCAGCGCATACGGCAGCGTCGCGTTGGTCAGCCCGATGGTCGATGTACGCGGCACGGCGCCGGGCATGTTGGCGACGGCATAGTGAATGATGTCGTCGATAACATAAGTCGGCGCCTCATGCGTTGTCGGATGAATCGTTTCCACGCAACCACCCTGGTCCACGGCCACATCGATGATGACGGCGCCCGGCTGCATCAGTTTGAGCATATCGCGCGTAATCAGGTTCGGCGCTTTGGCGCCCGGCAACAGCACGGCGCCGACGACCATGTCCGCCGTGGCGATGGACTCGCGAATGGTGTATGGACTGGAGATGAGTGTAGTGACATTCTTTGCCATGACATCGTCAAGATAGCGCAGGCGTTCCAGGTTGACGTCGAGAATCGTCACATTGGCGCCCATGCCGGAGGCCATTTTAGCGGCGTTCATGCCGACAATGCCGCCGCCAATAATGACGACGTGCGCCGGCTTTACGCCCGGGATGCCGCCGAGCAGCAAACCGCGGCCGCCAAAGTATTTTTCCAGGTACTTGGCGCCTTCCTGAACGGCCATGCGTCCGGCGACTTCACTCATCGGCACCAGCAGCGGCAATTGGCCGTTTTTAGTCTCCACTGTTTCATACGCAATGCACACGGCCTTGCTCTTTATCATCGCCTCCGTCAATTCTCGGGAAGCGGCAAAGTGAAAATAGGTAAAAACAATCTGGCCCTCACGGATCAAGCCGTACTCCACCGGCAGCGGCTCCTTCACCTTCATAATCATGTCCGCCTGCGCATACACGTCGCCGGCTTTATCCACGATTTTGGCGCCGGCGCTGACGTAATTCTCATCCGTAAAGCCGCTTTCCACACCAGCATCTTTTTCAATGAGAACCGTATGACCGTTGCGCACCAATACCTCTGCTCCCGCAGGCACCAGGGCGATCCGATTCTCATTGGTCTTGATCTCTTTCGGCACTCCGATAATCATGATGACCTCCAGATAAAAAGGGTTAAGGAGATAGAATTGTGATGCTCGTATTTGTTATGGTAAAAAGTTCATGAACCAGTTTTTCCACATCTTGCTTGCGAACGTTGAACACGCGTTCCATGATCTCATCTATGGAATAGTGCGCACCGCCATAAATTTCGGCTTCTCCGATCTTTTTCATGCGCCTGCTGCTGCTCTCCAACCCCATGATGAGATTGCCCTTTAGCTGCGACTTTGCCTGTTCAAGCTCGCTCGCCGAGACGTCGCCGTCTTTAATTTTCTCAACCTCCAGCCGCAGCAGACGAATGGATTCTTTTATCTTCTTTTTTTCACAGGCGATGTAGGCGCCGAAAACGCCGATCGTCGACATCAGTTCCGAAAAAGAGAATACCGAGCAGGCAAAGCCATATTTTTCGCGAATGTTTTGAAAAAGCCTCGATCCCATGCCGCCGCCCAGCGATTCGAGGCTTTGAGCAATCTCTTTCGCTGTTCGCGTGGTTGTCCCCTTGAAGAGTCTATGCTCCAGAAAATGAGCGATGCCGTTGTTTTCCGGCGATTCGTTGCCGGAGCCGGCCTGCACCCATACGCCTAGAGCAACAGATCGAACAAACGGCATCCGTTCTGTCACGATACGAATGCCGTTGTCCAACACTGTTCGACGGACGTCGCCGTCAATGGAAATAGTCGTATTATTTTTCATAAAGTGTCAAAGACAAATCGCTTATAGCAGATCTTTTCGACTGAGGTCCATTTTGCCATGATCGTCGATGCCAAGCAACTTGACCTCGACTTCATCGCCGATCTTGAGTACATCTTCAACACGATTGATGCGTTCCTTGGCAATTTTTGAGATGTGCAGCAACCCTTCCTTGCCCGGAAGGATTTCGATAAAAGCGCCAAAGTTTTTGATGCTTTTCACTTTGCCGCGATACACCTTGCCCACCTCGGGCTTGGCGACCAGGTTTCTGACCATTTCCAGCGCCATCTCGCCGCCCTCGGCGTCCACATGGGCGATGGTTACGGTGCCGTCGTCCTCGATGTTGACGGCGGCGCCGGTTTTTTCCTGGATGTCGCGTATGGTCTTGCCGCCGGGGCCGATGACCATGCCGATTTCATCGACGTCGACGCGAGTCGTTAGAATTCTTGGGGCATGTTGTGAAAGCCTGTCGCGAGGACCGCTGATCGCTTCTTCCATTTTTTCAATGATGTAAAGACGCGCTTCCTTGGCGCGATCCAGGGCCACGCGCATAATATCCGTGGAAATGCCCTTGATCTTGATGTCCATCTGGAAGCCGGTGATGCCCTCGCGGTTGCCGGCGACTTTGAAATCCATGTCGCCCATGTGATCTTCATCGCCGAGGATATCGGTCAAAACAGCAACCTTGTCCCCTTCCTTGACCAGGCCCATGGCAATTCCGGCGATATGCGATTTGACCGGCACGCCGGCGTCCATCAATGAAAGCGAACCGCCGCATACCGTGGCCATGGAGGACGAACCGTTGGACTCCAGGACGTCGGAGACGATGCGAATGGTATAGGGGAAAATGGCGTCCGACGGTATGATCGGTTTCAGCGATCGCTCCGCCAGGTTGCCGTGCCCGACCTCGCGTCGGCTGGTGCCGCGAAGCGGCTTGACCTCGCCCGTTGAAAATGGCGGGAAATTGTAATGCAGCATATAGTTTTTGAAATACTCGCCGTCGATGCCTTCGATTCGCTGCTCGTCGATTTTGGTGCCAAGCGTTGTGGCCACCAGCGCCTGCGTCTGACCGCGGGTAAACAAGGCGGAACCGTGCGCGCGCGGAATGACGCCGACCTCGATGCTGATCGGGCGGATATCATTCAGGCCGCGGCCGTCGAGACGACGCTCTTCTTCGAGCACCATGGCCCGCATGATGTCTTTTTCCAGATCATGGAAAATGCTCTTTATAGCGTCTTCCTTTTCCGGGAATTCTTCTTCAAGAGCCTCCACGGTTTTTTCAAAAATCGACTTTAGCGTGGTGTTGCGCTCTTTTTTATCGGCAATAACCAACGCCGAAGAAAGTTCAGCCGTGCACATGTCGCGCACCTTGGCTTCGAGTTCGCTAAGGTCTTCGGCTTCGGGGATTTCCATTTTCGGCTGCATCTGGCCTTCAAGGAATTCCTTTTGAAACTGAATCAGCACCTTGGCTTGTTCATGACCGAACTCCAAAGCCTGAAGCATCTCTTCCTCGCTGATTTCATGCGCGTCGCCTTCGACCATGGCGATGGACTCCTCGGAAGCCTCCATGACGATGTCGAGATCGCTCATTTCGCGCTGTTCAAACGTGGGATTGGCGATAAATTCGCCGTTGACGCGACCGATGCGCACGCCGGCGATGGGGCCCTCGAACGGAATGTCCGACAGGTTCAAAGCGGCGCTCGCCGCGGTGATTCCCAGTACGTCGGCATCATTCACGCGGTCAGCCGAAAGAACGTGCAGCATCACCTGCACTTCGTTCTTGAACGTTTTTGGAAACAACGGCCTGATGGGACGATCGATGAGTCGGGCGTTTAAGATTTCCTGTTCCGATGGCCGGCCTTCTCTCTTGATGAATCCACCGGGGATTTTGCCGGCGGCGTAAGCGCGATTCCTGTACTCTACCTGCAACGGGAAAAAGTCGCGTCCTTCCAGCGGGCTGTCCGAGGCGCATACCGTGGCCAGGAGCATGGTTTCTCCATACTGGCACAACACGGCGCCGCTGGCCTGTTTGGCCATCCTTCCGGTCTCGAGAATAAACGTTTGACCGGAAAATTCCATTTCTTTTCTGTGAGTCATTTTTCCTCCAGTTAATCAATAAACAACTAACGCCCGACCCCCAATCAGTCCAAAAACAAGTTCTGTTATTCTTTCATAAACTTATTTATCGGAAGAGGATATTTGAGCTTCCTCTTTGACTGACGGCTCCGGCTGTTCCGAAATATCATCCAATTTCGGAGTCCAGGTTTCAAGAACCTCTTTTTCCACCAGGTAAACCGGCGCTTCATCGGCCAGTTTGGCGTAAACATTGTCTCCCTCTTTTTTACCTAGCAGAACATCCAGCAAAAGCTCGTCATCTTTGTAAAATTTGGCGTGAACCCGCGGTCTGTCGAGACCGTATTTGCCGAGGGACGAGGGCTTGTCGTCCACAAATTTAACAACCTCCAATTGCGCCGCTTTGCGCGTGATTGAAGAAATCTTCCAGCTTTTGGCTTTTCGGGGTTCGGGCTTTTGTACCATCCATGTACCGGATGTATCCTTATTACAAACAATTAATTGCCCTGAAAATTCCAACTCCAGCTTGTTTACGTCGGAATTGCTGAAATCGGCCAAATCTTTTTTACGCAATGTGTACAAATCGGGATTTAGCAGATTCACAAAAGATGAATCCACAAGAAAAACCGGTTTGCGCGATTCATCCTTCGCATAATAGTCGCCATTCCGGCGAGCGCCGATGAGCAATGATTTTTTGGCCAGGTTTTCGCCGAGCATCAAGTCGATGCGCACGCCAGGCTTGTGCAACCCGTACTTTCGCAGGTTGCCGGGATTTTCGTCGACAAATTCTTTGGCCCGCTCGCTGTGCAGACGATTTAATATTTTGTCAATTTCGGATTTATCGGCGTCATATTCGCCGTCGTCGACCAGCTTCCATTTTCCGCCCGATCTTTTAAGCGAGAAAACGCCGTTCTTGCATTTCAGGTCAAACGCACGCACCTTGTGCTTTTCAAAGCCGAGAACATTTTTATTGCGCAAGTTAAACAGCGTTTTTTCAATGTTTGCTTTAAGCGTCGTCGACGTTAAAAATACATCCGGCGATCCGCTCTTGCGTGCAAAAACATAGGATCCTGTCGGGCTTTTATCGCCAAGATAAAGCGTGTCGGCTCCATCTTTATGCACAATGATCATTTTGCCCCGCTCCGGATCGAGGCCGTAGACGCTGTACTCGGCCGGGTCCGACGAAATAGTTCTTTCAACCCTCATCCAACTGAACATATTGGCAATGGCGTCGATCGATCCTTTGTCGCCGTCGGTTTCAATGGGCGCTGTGATTTTCCACTCGTTGCTGTCCTTGACGCAATGAATGCCGCTCGGCTCGAGGATGATTTCGGATACATCCTGTTTTTCAACGGCGAGCAGCTTGCCTTGCGTCTTTTTCATCTCTTCTTTTTTTTCATCCTGCTTGTTCAAAAGCACCACCGCAAAAATGCCGATGGCCAGCACAAGCGCCAATATTCCTGTCGTCTTGAAATTCATATTCCTGTCTCCCAATTTGAAGAACGAATAAACAATATATTCACCGTTTCATTCAAATGAGAAGTTTTTATGTCAGATAAAGCAGAGGGCTTTCGAAATGAAAGCCCTGCTTTTGACGTTATTTTCTCCTCTTGTACACGTAAATGCCAAGTGCAAAAATGAACAACGGCAACAAGATGACGCCGAACCAGAGCATCATTTTCGATTGCCTGGCCGTCAGGCTCAGCCGGCGATCTTCCGGGTCGCGCGGCCTGATGGACACAAGATCCTCTTCCTCGGCCAGCCAGTTGACGCTGTTCAGGAACAGGTTGCCGTTCGCTTGAAAGTTGAAATAGGCGTTGGTGGCAAAGTCCGAATCGCCGAAAACCGCCACCCGCGTTTTCACATCGCCCGTACCGAGATCGTACTTGTCCTCGCTCTTTTGCGGATTTTCCGCATCCTTTTCGGCGACGGTGAAAATGGACAATGGCCCCTTGTTGTCTTTGTCCGGGTCAAAACCGACGCGTCCGTCCGCGCCCAGCGGCGTGGTCTCGCCCCAACTGTTGGCGCTGGTTCTGGCAATTTCAGTGACCGTAACGCCGGCCGGCGGTTCGTCGGCTTTTGACACCGAACGCGCTTGCGGGAACATGGTCATCATGCCGTTAAAGCCTTCGGAAATGGCGTGGTTGGCATAGGTGCTGACGATAGGCATGATCGGCCCGGCGCCGAAGAGCTGCCCAACGGGCGACAACTCGACGATCAGGTCATTGCCGACCTCGACGCCCCAGTCTTTCAAAAAGTCCGCATAACTCCGCGGCGACTCGGGGTCCAGCATGAGCAAAAGCTTGCCGCCTCTCTTCAGGTAGGCGTCGATTTTATCTCTTTCCGGCTGCAACAAGTCGGTTTGCGGGCCGGCCATAATCAGCAACGCGCAATCGGCGTGAATGGAATCGGGCTCTTGTACGAGAAATATTTTTTCGATGTCATAATTCAGTTCGGCGATGGCCTCTTTTGCCTTGCTCAAACCGCTCTGATCCGATTTGTCATAATCCTTTTCGCCGTGACCCGTGGTAAAGTACACCTTTTTCACGCCTTCACGAGTGACCTTGATAAGAGCGTTGGTGATGGCCTCTTCGGTGACATCATGTATTTTTTCCTGTTTATCCTCGCACTCGATGACGATGGTGCCGTACGATTTTATGCCGTACTTTTTCGCCATGCCCGGCTTTTTATCCGGATCGATAAACTCGGCTTTGAAGCGCGGCGAAAAATGAGCGTATTCGGCCATCATTTCCTTGGCGCGCGCTTCGTCGCCGGATTTGAAAAAACCGTACACGTTCACATCTTTGTCAAGATGCTTTAACACCTTGCGGGATTGTTCGGACAAACTGTAAATCTTGGCCGCCGTTGTATCGATGCGGTAGGTAAACCTGCCGGCCAATATATTAATGACAATGAGGATGCCAAGCAAAAAAACGACCATCAATGTGGCGTTGCTTCCGAATTTGGCCGAACGGCTTGACAGGCCGGTTTTTATTTCCTGAAATCGCAACACAACGTAGGCAATGAGCAATAAAACGCCGACCGCCATTAAAATGGTCGCCAACGTGGTAATCATCGAATTGATCGAGTAGACGACAAGACCGGCCAAAACCACAACGATTCCAAGGAGTCCTGCAATATTCGCATATTTCTTCATCATCGTCCCCTCCATCTTGCTGATTCAATGGAAACAAACTAGAGGAATAATCCCATAAAAATAAAGCTGAGGTAGTAGACAATGTGTTTGGTATCGAGCACGCCTTTGGCAAAATCGTCAAAGTGTTCGATGAGGGAAAAGTTGGACAACAGGTTTCCCAACGTCGGGCTGACGATGCCGGAAATCCAGCCAATGGCCCAGAACACCAGGATAAAGACGAATGTGCTCACGGCGGCGATGATCTGGCTTTCGGTCAGCGTGGAAAAGAAAAGCCCGAAAGAGATATAGCTGAGCCCGATAAGCAGCAAGCCCAGGTAGCCGGTGAGAATGGGCCCGAGTTCCGGGTTGCCGTAGAGAAAAATAAAAATGATATATATGAATGTACCGGCGAGCATCAGCACAAACAAGGCGCCCGCCGCGGCAAACTTGCCCATGATCGCCTGCCAGTTGGAGACCGGCGAGGTCATCAGTAATTCAATGGTGCCGGTTCGCTTTTCATCCGAATACAGCCGCATGGTGACCAGCGGCAGAAAGAACAGCGCGAACAGGCTGAGGTTATGCATGATCGGCCGAATGGCCATCAGGTTGACGTTCATCTTTTGCGGCATCTGGCGATATTGCTGCGCCATCATATCGACGCGCATACACATCTGCACAAAGTTGGAAATGATGAGATAATAAAAGATGCCGGCCAGAACAAGAAATAGTCCGATGACGACATAAGCAATCGGAGATGAAAAATAGGATTTGGTTTCTCGTTGAAAGATAGCTAAAAAGTTTTTCATGATGCTTCGCCCTCCTCGTTTGTGGTCAGTTGCAGGAATACATCTTCGAGGGAAACATCCTCCGCTTTTATTTCATAAAGCGGCCAGTTTTGCGCGACAATAAGTTTGGCAAGTTGTGGACGAATATCCAGCGATTTGGAGCTGTCCACAAAAAGCGTGGTATACTCGGCGCCGTTGCCGGCTTTTTCAACTTTTTCAACGCCTTCAAGAGCGCTGATCTTTTTCCGCACATCCTCAAGCGGTGCATCGACGACTACCGTTAATCTTCGGGCGCCCGAATGTTTTTGCGTCAGGCCTTCGGTCGTATCCTTGGCGACCACCTTTCCCTTGTTGATGATGATGACGCGTTCACAGGTCATGCTGACTTCGGGGAGGGTGTGTGTGCTGAGAATAATTGTATGATTGCCGGCGAGCGATTTTATCAACTCGCGGACTTCGATGATTTGATTCGGGTCCAGCCCGATGGTGGGCTCGTCCAGTATGAGGACATCGGGATTATGAACGAGAGCCTGGGCAATGCCGACGCGCTGCTTGTAACCTTTGGACAAATGCCTGATCACGCGTTTGCTCACGTTGTCAATAGCCACTTTACCCATTGCCTCTTGCACGGCTTTCTTACGATCATTCGGATCTACGCCTTTAATTTTTGCGACAAAGTCCAGGTAATCGCAAACACGCATATCCTGATACAAAGGTGGGTTTTCAGGCAGGTAGCCGATTCGCTTGCGCACTTGCATGGATTCTTCGTGCACATCAAAACCGGCGACTTTGGCCGTTCCGGAGGACGCCGGCAAATATGTCGTCAAAATACGCATTGTCGTTGTCTTGCCGGCGGCATTCGGTCCGAGAAAGCCAACGATTTCTCCCTTTTCAACCTGAAAGGAGACATCTTTGACAGCCGCGATATCGCCAAAGTATCTCGACACTTGCTGTACATCGATCATTGAAAAGACCTCCTTTCTGTTATTTCCACAATTGCAGCGATGTTCGATTCACTCAGAGGCGGAAAAAACAAATTACCGACGGATGCCTAAATCCTTAATGAGTTCTCTGTATTTTTCAATGTCCTTGTCTTTCAGATAGTCCAACAAACGACGGCGCTTGCCGACCATTTTGAGCAACCCGCGTCTTGAATGATGATCCTTGGGGTTGGTCTGAAAATGACTGTTCAGCTCATTAATTCGAGTTGTCAGAATGGCTATCTGTGCTTCCGTACTGCCGGTGTTTTTTTCTTCTTTCCCATATTTTTTTACCTGTTCGGCAGTTTTCTCTTTTGTCAACGGCATTAACTGATTCCTCCATTATCAAAATACTTTATGGCGTTATTTTTATCCTTTTTGATTGCTTTTACAAGTTCAGTTTTTGAATTAAACCTGCGGTCCTCTAGTAAAAAGGTGTGGAAATAGACGGTTATCTCCTGTTCGTAGATTTCTTTATCAAAATCATGAACATGCACTTCGATGACTTTTCCCTCGCCGCGAAACGTCGGTCGTTTGCCGATATATGTCACGGAGGTATAAATCTGGTCGCCGACGGAGACGGTGGTGGCGTATATTCCCACTTTGGGCACAAGCTTGCTCGGCTCGTCGGGAAGAACATTGGCCGTCGGGTAGCCAAGCTGTCTGCCCCGCTCCTTGCCTTTCACGACTTTGCCGCATACGCTGTATGGCCGCCCCAGGTAAGTGTTGGCCATCTCTATGTTTCCGTCAGCGAGCAAATGACGGATTCTGGTGCTGCTGATTATGCCGCTATTACTTTTTATCGGCATAACCGTATGAACTTGAAAATCGAGCTCGGCGCCCAAACGCTGCAACAACTGTAAATTGCCCTGTCTATCCCGGCCAAAGGCGTGATCATGTCCGATAATGATGGATTTCATTTTCAATTTACCCACCAAGGTATCGCGCACAAACTCCTCGGCCGGCGTTTTGGCGAAGGTTTTTGTAAATTCGGAAACGACAAGACAATCGAGTCCCGCAGCATCAAGTACCGTGATCTTTTCTTTAATTGTTGTAAGGAGATAAATTTGGGACCGCCCCTGCTCCTGGACGACCAGCTTTGGGTGCGGTTCAAATGTTACTAAGACTGAATTAACGCCCAAAAGCCGGGATTGTTCCAACACCTTTTCAATAATTTTTTGATGTCCTTTATGGACGCCGTCGAACGTACCGACAGTGACGACGGCGCCGTTGTACGGCAATTCTTCTATTGGACTAGTATATATTTTCAACTGTTTTCAGCATTTTAGAAATTTTCTACAACATCTCTTTCAGCGGCAAGGACAATGAATCCTCAATACAATAACGGCCTATCCTTGTGCGTGTTAATTTTCTCAGGAAACCAATTTCGCCGCATTTTTCCGCAATATCGCGGGCAAGCGAACGAATATAGACGCCTTTTGAGCAAACGACTTTGATCTCCACCTGGCGACCTTGAAAGCGAATCAGCTCGATGCGATGTATGGAAACCCGCCTCTTTTCAAGATCGACCTCTTTGCCGGAACGGGCGAGATCATAAGCGCGCCGGCCCTCCACCCTGAGGGCGGAAAAGGCTGGCGGTGTCTGTTCGATGACGCCGGTAAACTCGGGCAACACATCTCTGACGAGCTCCTCTTTAAGATTGACGGCGCGCCGGTCGACGATCTTGCCGGATATATCCAATGTATCGGTTTTCAGACCAAACTCGATGACGGCGCGGTATTCTTTTTCGAGGGCCATCAATTCGGGCACTTGTTTTGTGGCCTTGCCGATGCACAGCAAAAGCACGCCGTCGGCAAAAGGGTCCAGCGTCCCCGCATGACCAACCTTGCCTTCGGCCCTTATCTTCACCCATCGCACCACATCGTTCGAAGTCCAGCCGATGGGTTTTCTGATGTTGAGGATGCGCCCGTTGTCGACGGATGTTGTCATACGTAAGCGGCTCGTCGTAATTCTGTCAAGGAGCTAATCTTCTTTAATTTTTTTCAGCAGCCGTTCAATATGGTCGGCGTAGGCGGCTGTTTCGTCGTAAACAAAGGTTATTTACGGAGCAAAACGAATTTTAAGCCGACGACCGATAGCGCTGCGCACAAAACCTTGCGATCGCTGCAACGCTTTTTTTGAGGCCTGCTTTTTGTCGTCATCTCCGAGAACGCTATAGTAAACCTTGGCGTAGCGCAAGTCGTCCGTCACCTGCACTTTTGTAACCGTAACCTGGCTGACGTCCGGGTCCTTCATTTCGGTGAGCAGCATCTTGCCGATCTCTTCCTGGATCAGCGCCGCAACACGGTCGGATCTTTTGTAATGCATATTCATATCACAGTATCTCTATTTGATGATCAATCACCTGCGATTGATCCTGGTCATCAACAAAATTCAATATTTTATCCAACGCTTCATTCAAAAAGCGCGTATCATTGGCGACCATGGCGATGCCCAGGGTCGCCCTTTGCCACAAGTCCTGGTGATCGATTTCAGCTACCGATATATTGTACTTGTTTTGCAATCTTTGTTTGATGCTCCTGACCACCATGCGCTTCTCTTTCAGCGAGCTGCTGTCAGGAATCATCAGTTCAATCTGTAAAGCGCCGATAAACATTACAGCGTACGTTTTTCTTATATTATTTCGTAAACTTCAATGACGTCGTTCACTTTGATGTCGTTATACCTGTCGACGCCAATGCCGCATTCAAAACCGGCGGCCACTTCCTTTACATCGTCCTTGAATCGTTTTAGCGAGGAAATTGTGCCCTAGTGAATCAAACGATCCTCGCGGAATATTTTGATTTTATCGTTTCGTGCGATGCGTCCCGAGACGACATAACATCCCGCCACAGTGCCGATCTTGGGCACTTTGAAGACTTGGCGCACTTCCACGGTACCGACATTCTTTTCCGTAAGCGTCGGCTCCAGGAACCCTTCCAGCGCCATCTTGATGTCGTTAATGATATCGTAAATGACTTTGTAGGAGCGGATGTCGACATTTTCACGTTCGGCGAGTTGACGCGCCTTGACGACCGGACGAACATGAAAGCCGATGATGATAGCTCCGGAGGCCGAGGCCAACAGGACATCGGATTCGGTTATGGCGCCGACGCCGCGATGGATGACATCCACGGCCACTTCTTCCGTCGCCAGTTTCTGCAGGGAGTCCGTAATGGCTTCGAGAGAACCGTCCACATCAGCTTTGATGACCACCGAGAGCTGCTTGATCTGTCCCTGCTTGATTTGTCTTGAAATCTCGTCCAGCGTGCGTGGTCTCGAGCGCCAGTGTTCATGCTCTCGTTGCAACTGCTGCCTCTTCTGGCTGATTTCCCGCGTGTCACGCTCGGTGCTCAAAACCACGAACGAATCCCCGGCTTGCGGCACGCCGTCAAAGCCCAGCACCTGCACCGGCACAGACGGTCCGGCTTCTTTTTTGCGGCGCCCGCGCTCATCAAGCATGGAGCGTACTTTGCCGCTATAGGCGCCGGCAATAAACGGGTCGGCGATGTGCAGGGTGCCGTTTTGGACGAGCACGGTTGCGACAACGCCCTTGCCCTTGTCCAGCCGTGCTTCAATGACTACGCCCCTCGCCCTTCTGTTAGGATTAGCTTTCAGATCCAAAAGTTCCGCTTCGAGAATAATGGCTTCCAGCAGGGCGTCGATATTTTGACCGGTCTTGGCGGAAATCTCGATAGCCTGGTGTTTGCCGCCCCACTCTTCCACCAGCACGCCGCGGTCGGCAAGCTGTTGACGAATCATATCCGGGTTGGCGCTCGGTTTGTCAATCTTATTTATTGCGACGACAATAGGAACACCGGCAGCTTTGGCGTGGCTGATGGCCTCAATGGTCTGCGGCATGACGTTGTCGTCTGCCGCGACGACCAGCACGACAATATCGGTAACCTGGGCGCCGCGTGCGCGCATTGCTGTAAACGCTTCGTGTCCCGGCGTATCCAGAAAAGTGATCTCTTTATTTTTGACCGAGACTTCATAAGCGCCGATATGCTGCGTAATGCCCCCCGCCTCGCCGGCGATGATGTTGCTCTCCAGGATATAGTCGAGCAGCGACGTTTTACCGTGATCGACGTGCCCCATGATGGTTACAACGGGCGGACGCGGTACAAGCTCTGTTTCATCTTCCTCATCCTCCAGCACCTCGAGCATGTCTTCGCCAAATTCCGCCAGCGGTTCGACTTCATATCCATATTCTTCAGCCAGCAACGTAATGGTCTCCATATCGAGACGTTGGTTGATAGTCACCATCATGCCCAGCTCCATGCATTTGCGAATGAGCTCGGTAGCTTCGGTTTCCATCAGCTTGGCCAATTCGGAAAGCGACATAAATTCGCTGACGCGAATGCTCTTGATCTCTTCCACTTCCTCGACTTCGCTGCTGTCCGTGCGGTATTTTTTTCGTTTGCCGCGCGTTGTATCGCTCATCGAAGCCATTGTCTGGCGGATGGATTCCTGGATTTCGGCCTCGTTGAATTGCGGACGTTTTTTCTTTTTCCTTCTATCCTTTTTCTGCTTTGCCGTGGCGACAGTTTCCGTAACGCCTTCTTTCTTTTGTCCACCCCGGCGACGTCGTCTCTTGGATGTTTTTTCTCTTGCCTTTGTATCTTCGCCCTTTTTCCCTTCAGCCTTTTTTACCGCTTCTTCCTTGCCGGCTCCTTCCTTTTCAGGACGAGCTTTTACTTCCGGCCTTTCCTGAACACCGCGGTCCCTTCTGGCTCTGTCAGCGCTTTCGGGAGGAATTTCTACAATTTTAAGTTTCCGTTTCGGCTTTGTCCTTGGCTGCTTTGTTTCTTTGGCTTCAATCGCTTCTTTTTCCGGCTTTTCGGCCGCTACAGAGGTCTTTTTCTCTTCCGATAGTCGTTTTTCGGGTTCCTTGGGTTTTCTTATCGTCAGGCGCTCTTTAACAATTTTCGGCTTTTCTTTCGCCAACTCGGTCGCCACACGAAGTTTCTGCTTCAGCTCTTCTCGTGTTTTTTCAACGCTCTCTTTTTCCTTTGCGTGCAAGTCTTTTAGCTTTTTACGAAACTCGACATCGGCATCAACAGGGGCAGGTCGTTCGCCGTACTTTTTGGCAACGATGCTATAGACCTCATCGGCAACAGGACTCATGTGGTTCCGAACATCAAACCCTTGTCCTTTCAGATATTCGATGAGGGCTTCGTTAGAGATGCCAAATTCTCTTGCAACCTGAAAAACTCTTTTTTTAACAGCCAAAGATATTAACTCCGAAATTTAAATTAATGCGCTGTCGTTCTATTCTTCTTCTTCTTCCGTATCTTTTTGTTCTGCATCTTGTTTTGCTGCAAATTCTTCCAAAAGAGCAATGATTTTTTCAGCAGTCTTTTGACCAACGCCGGGAAGCGTGGTCAATTCTTTTGCGCCGGCGTCAAGAACTTCTTCGATAGTCTCATAACCGCCCAACTGCAACGTGCTCTTTA
>JAJRST010000593.1 GCA_024278645.1 bacterium
CCGACCTGGGATTTTAGAACGGCGCGCAGTTCAACTCCTTCCTCATCGCCGCATGATTTTCGTTCGCCTCCGCGGTCATAGGTGCATACAAAAATATGACATAAATAGGGCGTTTTCAATTGATCGGCCATAACTCCTCAACAAATAGGTTCCGCAAACATTGCTCGTAAAGATAACAAATCCTAACAAAATACAAAAGATAAAAAACGCTGCTTTTGCAGTTCCCCGCTTTTGCTATTGACAAAGGTTTGCCGTAATTTGTATCTTTCGCCGATAATCGAGACGTCATTTTACAGGAGTTGATATGACATTAAACTACCAAGCCGTATTACTTGCCATCGGTCTTGTTGTGATTATGATCGTCATTTTTCATTTGTACGCCAGACGGCTGGAAGTGATGATTGACGCGCTCAAGACGGACGAGTCCCGGGAACTGCTGCTGCAATGGCTTGCCGAGATGCGCGCCGGCCTGGATCGAAACACGGACATTATCAACCGGCAACTGTCTCACGCCAATGAAGCTTTGAACCAACGCCTGGATTCCACGGCGCAACTGCTGCGCCTGCTCAACAAGGACCTCGGTCAGGTGCACGAGGTCGGCGAACAAATGCGCGATTTCCAGCAATTTTTCAGGACGCCGAAAATCAGGGGCAAGATCGGCGAACAGATCATGAACGAGATTTTACGCGAGGTTCTGCCGGGCGCGGCCTACAAGCTGCAACACCGCTTCGGCAACGGCGCCATTGTCGACGCGCTGCTGCAACTGGAATCCGGCGGCATCGCCATTGATGCCAAGTTTCCGTTGGAAAATTTCCAAAAGGCGGTTCACGCCCCCTCGCCGGAGTTGATGCAATCCTTTAAAAATCAATTCTGGCGCGACGTTCGCAAACACATCGACGCCATCAGCAAAAAGTACATCCTTCCGGCGGAAGGAACGCTGGACTTTGCGGTGATGTACATTCCTTCCGAAACGCTTTATTATGAAATCATAAGCAACGATGAATTGATAGCGGAAACGGAAAAAAAGAGCGTGCTGCTGGTATCGCCGAACAGTTTTTACTATTTTCTTCGGCTCGTCCTCGTCGGTCTCTACAGCCATAAAATTGAAAAGACGGCCGCCCTGGTCATGCAGCATCTAAAAACGCTGCAACAAAACGGCGAGGAGCTTGCCAACGAAATGAGCACGTTGATGACGCATCTCAACAATTCGCGCAATTCCAGCGAAAGGCTTTATCACAAGATACAGGATTTACAAAGAAGGTTGGAAGACATCAAGGAAATCGAAAACGAGAAATCCGCCTGAAAAAGTCGCTTGTTGTCAACGGAACATGGCCTTCAGGCTTCCCCAGGTTTGACGTGCGGAAGAAATCTGCGGCGAGACGGAGATAATTTTTTCATAGTTGTTCACCGTACCGTCGAGATTGACAAATTGAATTTTGTAATAATAGGTTCTTCCGGAAGATTTAAAAACGGATTTATCGGTAAACGAGTATGTTCGCTCTCCCCCGCTTATTCCTTTGGCGGTGACAAAACCGATTTTCTGAAAACTTGAAGGATTGAGACCGCGCAGGACGCGGTAGCCTTTGAGACCGTTTTCAGCCGTAACCACCCATTTTAATTCGACTTTGTTCAACCCCGGCTCGGCGCGAAAATCCGACAGTACGGCGCCCGCGAATGTTAATGCGACTAAGACGAACGAGATGGCTATTATTAAAATTACTTTTTTCATTGACGCCTTTCCCTATAATAAAACAAAATGAACAATTTTTTTCTAAAAATCAAGTGATTTTTAAATCGATTGTCTCTCACGCAAGAATAACCGAATATATTTTCGTTGACATTACCATAATTTTTTATAAATTGCAGAACTAACGGTTCATAAAAACTCCCCAAAAGGAAAAGCCAAACTCAAGGAGTGAGGTTTTATCGGTGGCTGCGGCGGCTCTTCATAAAAATCACATTGAACCATCTCTCGATAAATACTTGCAAGAGATCAGTAATGTTCCCCTTTTAACGGCAGAAGAAGAAATTTCTTGTGCAAAGCGTATCAAGGAAGGCGAGCAGGAGGCCATTGATACGCTCATCAAGGCCAACCTGCGCTTTGTCGTTTCCATTGCCAAACAGTATCAGAACCAGGGTTTGCCGCTTGGCGACCTCATTAACGCCGGCAACCTGGGGTTGCTGCGCGCCGCCACACGATTCGACGTCACTCGCGGCTTTAAATTCATCTCCTACGCCGTCTGGTGGATACGGCAATCGATCCTGCAGGCGCTGGCGGAACAGTCGCGAATTGTTCGTCTGCCTCTCAACCGCATCGGCGTTCTCAATAGAATTGAAAAAATATTCGGCGAACTTGAACAAACATACCAGCGTGAACCGACCACCGCGGAAATTGCCACGGAACTGGATATGCAGCCCTCTGAAGTCGTGGAAGCGCTTAATTATACAACCAGCCATTTCTCGCTGGATGCGCCATTTTCCCAGGACGATGAAAACAAGCTTTTGGATTTGCTGGAAGACAAGGATGGCCCCTCTCCGGAGACAAAACTCATTCGCGAGTCCATGCTCATTGAAATTGAGAGGACACTGGCCTCTCTAAGTCCTCGCGAGGCCAAAGTCGTCCGTCTTTATTTTGGCCTGGGCGCCGACCACCCTCTGACGCTTGAAGAAATAGGTGAAATGTTCGATCTCACCAGGGAAAGAGTGCGCCAGATAAAGGAAAAAGCCATACAGCGGTTGAAGCATAACAGCAGAAGTAAAGTTCTGCGCAAATACCTCGGTTGAAACTATTATTAATAGCAATGTTATTGATCTATTTTTTACTTGACAATCCATTTATAAGTTTATATATTTAAGACAAATATGGAACTAAAGAAGCCCACCTATAAACAACATTAAAGCCGTCCTACACCAAAAGAGGGTAGACACGAGAGGTTTGGCAACTACTGTGATGCAGCGAACATCATAAAAGAAGGGTAACTATGCACGGAAAACGCTTGAAACTCATCTATTTCTCTACAGGGGGCTCGGAAGTAAAAGAACTTAGTTTAGGGTGGAAAAATATTTCATTGTTGTTCGCGGGATTCTTGACTGTTTGCTTATTGTTTGTTTTTGCAGGGTTAATGCTGTTTACGGATGTCTTTCAGGACGCCCAGATAGCAAACCTGAAAAAAACGAATACGCAGCTTGAAAAAATGCTTGCCGATATGGAGTCCAAAGTAAAAGAGATCGAAAAAGAAGTTCACAACATAGAAAAAAATGATAAAGATTTAAGAGTCTTTGTTGATCTCGAAGACCCCGGCGACGATGCGAGAAAGCTTGGTCGTGGTGGTTTGTCCGAAGTCTCTTATTCGATCTATGCTACATCGGAAAACGAGCTTTTGCAAAATGCTCAACGCATTTCGCAACTGCTCGACAACCTTGACGCCCGAATGAGCTCTGTAGAAAAAAGCAGAAGTGAAATTATCTCGAAATACAACGAAAACGATGACAAGTGGCGCCGAATTCCATCGATTCGTCCCGTCGAAGGCGGCAGACTGTCCGACGTCTTCGGGTGGCGCACACATCCGCTTACTGGCAAGCATCAATTCCATGAAGGCCTGGACATCTCGGCGCCTCGCGGAACACCGGTTCTTGCTCCCGCCGACGGCACTGTTGAGCTGGTGGTTCTCAAATACAGACCGAACCAGAGCTACGGTCGCCAGATTGTTATCGATCATGGCAACGGCATAAAATCCCGATACGCCCATTTAAAGAACGTCAATGTGCGCGTTGGGGAAAAAGTAACTCGTTTTATGCCGATCGGCACCGTGGGCGATACAGGGCGTTCGACAGGGCCACATCTGCACTATGAAATTATTAAAGACGGACAACACGTAAATCCGTTGGAGTACATTCTGGAATAGTTTTTATCGACACGATTTCACAAGCCCGCCATTTCTCGTGGCGGGCTTTTTTTTTGATTTATGGGCCATACCTTGCAGAAATCATTGTTTATTTTTCTGGCATCTTTCACATCGCTTTGCTTTGCCCGGGAGCTGCCGGAGATTCTTGACGGCATCGAACTTGGCGTCCGCGAACAGTATGAAGAGGCCATTGACCATTTTTCGTCGCTGCAACGCAAATATCCGCAAGACCCGGCACCGCCCTTTTTTCTCGCCACAATTTGGCAATCCCGCATGATGGATTTTGAAACGCGCAAATGGCGCGACCGCTTTATGCATGAAATTGACGCAACCATTGAATTGTGCAACAGGCGTCTGCAGGAAAATCCCGAAAGCATCCGCGACCGTTTTTATCTCGGTTCGGCTCTCTCCTATAAAAGCTTTCAAATCTCCAGGGAAAAGAAATACCTGAACGGCATACGCCTGGCCATAAAAGGCATGAAACAGATAAACTATGTCATCGAGCGGGACAGTTCCTTTTACGACGCCTATATCGGGCTGGGCAGCTATCTTTACTGGCGCAGCTATCTCACGCGCAATTTTTCCTGGCTGCCGTTTTTTGCGGACCAACGCCCAAAAGGCATAAGCCTTATCAAAAAGTCATTCGAAAAGGGAGTGTTATCCAAATGGGCCGCCTTGTCCAATTTGGCATGGATTTATATTCAAGAGAAGGAGTACGACCAGGCGATTCTATGCGCGGAAACGGGGTTGGCGCGCTTTCCCGGGACGCGGACTTTTCTCTGGCCGCTTGGGGATGCGCAATACCAAAACGGCGATTTTGAGAACGCCTTGTCTACCTACACAGCGCTGCTGAATTCGGTCGCCTCGGAGAGTTTTAACAACCATTACAACGAAATTGTCCTGCACCTGAAAATCGCCAACAGTTACTATAACCTCGGACAATGGGAAAAGGCGCTCGAACATGCACAGCTCGTGTTGGACATTGAACCCGGCAAGGAGGTCAAGGATCGAATCAAACCTAAAAAAAAGCGGGCTGCAAAGCTGATCAAGGAGATCCATCCGCGTGTGTTGCAGTAAGGCGCCTTTTGCGCAGGAACAGCGCCGCTTCGGTCGCGGCGATAAGAGCGATCCATAGAGGAATAAAGCGCACGGGCGTTTCGGGCCAGAACAGGGGCAACTCGAAGGAGCGCCAGGAAAAGGGGAAAAGCCAGTAATAGCCGGTCAACAGGTGGCGTTGAAAAAAATCCAGCATAAAATGCAACATGATTCCGGCGAACAGCCAGGTCGCCGCCGCACTCCGACTCTTACCGGGAAAGAACTCGCTGAACAGCAAAGTAACAATGATCATGAACGCCGGCGTGTGAATGGCGACGGTGAAAAAGAACAGCTTGGGGAATAAAATGTAGATGGGTCGCGCGAGCAGGTCCGGCAACAGGGCGCCGAGGTAAAACAAGGCCCGCACCTGCTCGAATCTCCGACTGCGCGATAAAAAGTAAGCGGCGGCCGTATGCGTCACTAAATCGGGCATTGTTCACCGCTCCTCAAAGTAAAGCGATTTAAAGTCAAATCGATATCGTCTAAAAAAATAAAACAGCACCAGCATGGCGGGAATCGTCGACAGCCAGATTTTCGCTCGGCGTTTTTTGGCCACGCGAATTTTTATCGCCTCCAAAGTCGACGGCTTGTGAAACCTGGCGAGCAGCAGGATGAACTCCCCGGGCGCGACATCCGTTGTCGGGCCGAAAACGCGGACGCTTTTGCCAAGCTGCAGGATGGAAAAACCGTCCTCGAAAACCTGCTCGATAACCGCCTCGTTGCCCACTTCGATGACGACGCCGTCGTATTTTTCCGGCGCAGCAAGACAGTCGCTCAACGTGACGCCGGGATGGTAAAAATAGCCGTACACAATGA
>JAJRST010000594.1 GCA_024278645.1 bacterium
GACCACGTCGCCGGACAAAACGTTGATGACATTGCGGGCGTCGCCCATGTTGGTGGCAATGGCGATGTCGATAAACGGGTTCGCCTCGTCCTTGCTTGCGCCGGGCAAGATGCCGATGGTCAGGCCGTTTTTGCTTTTCGCCCCCTCGGCGGATGCGCGCATGACGCCGGCGTTCCTGCCACCGTTCAACAGCGCCCAACCTTGATCGGCAATGAGAGCGCCCAGCTCGTACGTCATTCGATACACCTCTTGCGACACGCTGGCGCCGCCCATGACGCCGATAATTATTTTTCCGCCCATGCTCTTCCCTCCTATCTCACCCACTCGCTTTGCTTGCCGGCCAACTGTCCGCACGCGGCGTTCACGTCGTCCCCCTTGCTCCAGCGAACCGAGAGGCCGGTGTTCAGCGGCAGCAGCCAGCGCGCGAATTGATCCACATGCTCCTTATCGGGCCTGGAGAACAACTCCACCGTCGGATTGTAGGGAATAAGATTGAGCTTGCAGGGCATGGATTTAACAATCTTTTTCAAAGCCAGGGCATGCCGATGGCTGTCGTTGACGCCGGCCAGCAGTACATATTCAAAGGTGGGCGCTTTGCGCGACTTTATCGCGTAATAGCGTACGGCCTGCAGCAACGCATCCAGATCCCATTTTTTGGCAATGGGCATCAACTCGGCGCGCTGCTCCTGGAACGGCGAATTTAACGAAATCGCCAGACGATACTTGTGCCCTTCATCGGCATATCTCTTGATCTTATCCGCCAGCCCGGAGGTGGAAATGACAGTTCGGCGCGCGCCAATGGCCATGCCGTTGTCGTCGGTGAAAATAGCCGCCGCTTTGATGACGTTATCATAATTAGCGAACGGTTCGCCCATGCCCATAAAGACGATGTTGGTAATGTCCTCGTCGCGCAGACGCATGATGGCCAAGGCCTGTTCGACAATTTCTCCGGCGGTTAAATTTCGCTTCAACCCGAGACGGGCGGTGGCGCAAAACCGGCAATTGAGGGCGCAGCCCACCTGCGACGAGATGCACAGCGTTGTGCGATTCGCTTCCGGAATGTACACCGACTCGATATGGCGCCCGTCCGGCAGGCGGAACAAGTATTTTACCGATCCCGAGGACGATCGGTCGTCAATTTCGGCGACGGTCATAAAACCAAGCAAGGCATGCTCGCGCAATTTCTCGCGCAGCGTTTGCGGCAGGTCGCTCATCTGTTCAAAAGATGCAGCGCGCTTTTCATAGATCCACTTGTAAATCTGCCGGCCGCGGTATTTTTTCTCGCCGATGTCCTCGGCAAACTGCTCGCATTCCTGTCGTGTTAATCCGATTAATATTTTTTTCATAACATTATTTTGTGCACACTATTGATCTGTTATCTAACACCTGGAGCCTTGTCGGCGGATGAATTTCTCAAACAAAAAATGTAACGAAAAATAGACGCTTCTCAAAGCGCTTTTTAACATCCCTAAAGCCTGCTGGCGAGATGTTTCCGCAGATTGCAACATTGACTTTGATACAAGAAATCTTTACTTTGTGCATTATTTAAAACAGGATTACGATTGGAGGATAAATGGCGCCACAGCCCGCGAACGATGTTGAAATCGTACAGGAATTAAAACAAGCACATAAAAAAATTGTCGATGAAGTTGGCAAGGTCATCATCGGCCAGCATACCATTATTGATGAACTGTTAATATCACTGCTTTCGCGGGGACATTGTTTGCTCGTCGGCGTCCCCGGTCTGGCCAAAACGCTGTTGATTAGCACGGTGGCCCGCGTTTTGGATCTGAAATTCAGCCGCATCCAGTTCACGCCGGACTTGATGCCTTCGGACATTACCGGCACCGAAGTCATAGAGGAAGACAAAACCACAGGCCGGAAAGCGTTCAAGTTTGTGCACGGGCCGGTTTTTGCGAACATTGTACTGGCTGACGAAATCAACCGCACGCCGCCGAAGACGCAATCGGCTTTGCTGCAGGCCATGCAGGAACATGGAGTGAGCGCCGCCGGCACGACGCACAAACTCGAGGAGCCCTTCTTTGTCCTGGCCACGCAAAACCCCATCGAGCAGGAAGGCACCTACCCCCTGCCGGAAGCGCAACTGGACCGATTCATGTTCAACTTGTGGGTGGACTATCCCTCCGCGGAAGAAGAGGAAGAGATCGTCCGCTCCACCACCAGCGCCCAGGATGCGGAATTGTCGCCCATCCTCACTGGCGAGCAGATAATCGAATGGCAGGCCCTGGTGCGCCGCGTTCCCGTGGCCGACAATGTGGCCCGCTTTGCCGTAAAACTGGCGCGACAAACGCGGCCAAATTCCGAGGAAGCGCCGCCGTACATCCGCGACTGGATCAACTGGGGCGCCGGACCCCGCGCCTCGCAATATCTTGTACTGGGCGCCAAAACGCGCGCCATTCTCGACGGCCGACCGACGCCGGATATCGAGGACGTCAAAGCCGTGGCCAAACCGGTGCTGCGCCATCGCCTGGTCACCAATTTCAACGCCGAGGCGGAAGGCGTTACGACCACGGACATCGTCAACAAGCTGATCGAAGGAGAGAGCAAATAGCGACTCCAGCCAATAAAAACGACTATCTGAAATACCTGGATCCCCAGGCGGTGTCCAGGTTGTCCAATCTGAACCTGGTCGCACGGCTCGTGGTCGAGGGCTTCATCACCGGTTTGCACAAAAGCCCCTACCACGGTTTCAGCGTCGAGTTTGCCGAACATCGGCAGTACATGCCCGGAGACGACATCAAGCACATCGACTGGAAAGTGTACGGCAAGACGGATCGCTATTTTGTCAAGCAGTTTGAGGAAGAAACCAATTTAAAATCCTATATCCTGCTCGACACCTCGGCGTCCATGGGCTATGCCTCGCAAGAGATCAGCAAGCTGCAATACAGTTCTTACGTCTCCGCCGCGCTGGCCTACCTCATGCTCAAGCAGAGGGATGCCGTGGGGCTGGCCACCTTTGCCGAAACCATGAAAACCTACCTGCCGCCCAGGTCCGTCAACTCTTACCTGACACTCATTTTAAAAGAGCTGGCGAGAACAAAAAGCCGGGCGCAGACCAACATTTCGACGACGTTGCACCAGATGGCCGAGCGCATCAGCAGAAGAGGCCTGGTCATCCTTTTTTCGGATCTGTTCGACGACCCCCAAAAGGTGATGTCCGGCCTGAAACATTTTCGCCATAAAAAGCACGAGGTCATCGTCTTTCATATTCTCGATCCCATGGAGCGTTCCTTCAACTTTAAGCAGGACGGTCTGTTTGAAGACATGGAAAGCGGCGAAAAACTGGCCACGCAGCCCTGGCATATCCGGGGCGAGTACCGAAAGCTCATGGCGCAATTTATCGACTATTATAAAAGAGAGTGTCTCGCCAACCGCATCGACTATGTGCTGATGGATACATCGGAACGTTTTGACCACGCACTTTTGCATTACCTGATAAAAAGAAAGCGCATTGGCGGTTAAAATCACATGCAGCGGCTCGTGAGAGCCCTGCCGATGAGTCGACTAATTCAGCGAAAGCCCTATGCCGACCCTTTTGAAATGGCTGCTTTTCATACTCGTGGCGGCCTTTTGCTTCAGCGTCTTTCTCTGGCTGCGCACGCGCAAGGCGTCGCGTTTCCAGGGACGGCTCACCCTGTTTTTTTTCCTTTTTGTGATCATTCCCCTGGCGCCGCTCACGCTGTTCCTGGGGCAACTGCTGATGAAGAGCGCCGAGACCTTTATGCTTCCCGGGGTCGAGCAATCCCTGACGCAATCGTTGGATACATTTCGCAAACTTTTAAATGATCGTGGCTGCGTCTTTTTGCGCATGCATCCGAATATCACGACATTGACGCCGGAGCAGCTCAAAAAAGCAGGCATGGTTTACGCCGGCGAAATCGCTTTCTCATCAGGAAAAGCCCGGCTGCAAACTTTTGTCGCCAGCAAAGCGGGGCTGGCCATCCCGGAATCCCGCTTTGTCGATATGGCCCCGGAGGAGGCCTTGCAACTCGCACAATCCGGGGAATTATTTATCTTCCGGGGGAGACGACTCTTTGAATCCTGGGCCAGCGGCGACTCTTCATTCACATTCGTCGGTTTCGAGACCCCGGATTACGTCATTCAAAGCAAGGAAAGGGTCACAAAAGCGCTGAGAAACTATACAACGCTGGCGCTTCTCGGGGAAACAATGGTGAAGGGCAACGTCATCTGGTTCGCAGCGCTTTCGTTTATCTTGTTCATTGCCATCGTTTCCGCCCTGCTTGCTCGCGCCGTCTCCGCCGGCGTCAGCGGTCCCATCCGTACATTGACCGAAGGCATGCGCAGAATCGGCGGCGGCGATCTCGACTATCGTGTGCGCGTGAAGGCTAATGATGAAGTGGCCTACCTGGTGGAATCGTTCAACCGCATGGCCGAGGAATTGAAAAAAAGCCGCGAAAGCCTGCAACGCGCGGAACGCGCCGCCGCCTGGCGCGATGTGGCGCGGCAGGTATCGCACGAAATCAAAAATCCGCTCACCCCCATCGAGTTCTCCATATACCGCCTGGAATCCTCCCTGCCCGCGGAATGGCTGGACAACTCCGACCTCCGCGAATCCTTGCGAATCATTAAAGAAGAAATATCCTCGATTCGAAAAATCGCGGACGCCTTTTCGCAATTTGCGCGACTGCCGCATTCGGAATTAAAGCCGGCCGACGTGGGGGAGATTGTTCTGGAATCCGTTGAATTATTTCGCAACCAGGCTCCGGATATGCGAATATCCTTCGAGCAAGCCGAGGAGCTGCCGCTTGTGCCGCTGGATGCGCAACAAATAAAGAGCGTCATTCATAATTTGATCAAGAACGCCATTCAAGCCGGCAAAGCCGGCGATGAGATAGAGGTGAAAGTGACGGCGGACGAAGAGCCGTACGCGGTGCAAATAACAATAACGGATCACGGCTGCGGCATGGACGAGGAGACCATGAAACGCATTTTCGACCCCTATTTCACCACCAAGGCGGACGGCTCGGGCATCGGCCTGTTTCTGGCGCAACGCATCATTGCCGACCATGGCGGCGACATCAACGTCGAAAGCCGTCCCGGGAAGGGCGCCACATTTACGGTGCGGATATAAAAAAGCCCCGGTAGTTTGGCTGCTTCGCTATGCTGCAATAGCGTACCGGGGGTTGACAGTGGAGGTTAATATTGTGAGTTTTGAGAACCAAAAAGGGACATGGAACCATTCAGCCCGCTTTTTTTATTTGTTGAAAAGCGACTCTCGAGCAAGGCCCACCCTCGGCCCGAGAAGTGCAGCTATTCCAGAGTAAACACCTGTTGCGACATTTGAGCATTTCGCTCTCGTGATAGAATGAAAGAATATTGTCAATGCGATCAATCCATCTCGGCTCTTTGCCTTCGTAGGCCATCAGCTCCTGGGCGATCAGGTTTCGCACCACAAGTCGCACCATATCTTCCGACGCCGGTCCTTCGGACATCAGCAGCATATCCGGCCGTTGATTTTGCGTCGCGGCGCGTACGGCCAAATCATAGCGCAAATGTCCCCAGTAATCCAGTTGTATATTTAACAAGTCCTTAACCAGGGGCCCAAGCAGCATAAAATCGCTCAACGGCTCCGATTGCTTGACAAAATTCAAAACAATCTTTGGCGTGAATTGTCGCAAGAACTTTTGAATGGCATCCAGGCGAATCGCATTGCCGGCGCCAAGTTGTTTCAGAAATGTATGCAACGTTTTGACCGTCTTACTGTCGACGAGCAGACCGCATTCGTCCAGCGCCCGCAAGGCGGTCGGGGAATCGTAGAGAAAACGCCTCAGCCCCTGCAAAAGCGCCGAGCGAATGAACGAATAGGTGTTGAGAACAGAGAACATATCGCAGGTCGAAAGGACAACGCTATGGTTGGCGAACAGAAAAGCATCCAGGGCAAAGCTTGACGAGGCGCCGCCAAGGTCATAGATAATGTAATCCGCTTTTAATTTTTTCAATTCGCGAAACAGTCTTCGCTTTTGCCACGGCTTTATATCCGAAAAGCGTAGAGAATCCGATTGAAGAGTAATCGCATCGAGTTTTTCAAAAGATGTTCGTTGCACCATCTCCGAAAGAGTGTTGGATCTCCCCGTAAAAAAGGAATTCAGCGACTTGTTTGTGTCGGGCAAGTCAAGAAACCCGTGTAGGTTGGAGCCGGAAAAATCGAGATCGACAAGGACTGTTCTTCGCTCAAAGCCCGCTAAACACATGCCCAACATAGAAGCAAAAATAGTTTTGCCTACGCCGCCTTTGCCTCCGGCGACGGCAATAATTTTTGGATAGCGATGACGATACAGAGAGTATCGGACGGAATCGCCGTCCGACTGATTGTCATGAACATCCTTGATATTTTTCCTCGCAAATTCGCGCACCCTACAAGCCTCATTTAAAGTCGCTTCCTTGCCTCTTTCGCTCGATGCGATACCTTCAATCGACCCTCTGTTTTTTGTCTCTTTTAAGCAATATGTGGGCCAACTTGATACACTTTTCTTTTCCGACTTTTTCATATTGTTATTATTGCACTTATAGTGTAACAACACAAAACACAAGTTCACATCAGTTACGCAATTGTTATTCAATGGGCTGTAATTACGATAATGGAAGGACAAATTTGTAAAAGGCAATGTGGGGAGGCTGGCAAGGAAAAAAAGCGGGCAATCGTGTTATTGCCCGCTTGAATGCCTACTTGAACATGACGAGCATGCCGCCGGTAATAAAGGCGATCACCCAACATAAATAAGCGTAACGGGAATAGAGGTGCACGCTTTTTGGCACATAGGCATTCGCGCCCTTTACAAGACGCAACCGCCAGATGAGAATACAATCGATCAGCATGGCCAACAACGCCGAGTAGCCGAGAAAACCGTGCAGGGTAAACGGCGAGTTCGGCGAGCCGATGATCATAAAAACGGTCGCCGTTACATCCAACAGAATGCCCGTGGAGAGAAAGGCAAGTACGGCGCCCGACGCCTTGTGCTTTTTCTGTTCGATAAAAATAGCGATCGAATAAGAAACCAACGCCAATACAACGACGCGCGTACCGATGATTAATTGCAGACCCATAGCATCCTCTCTATTTCGTAGATTTTATATGATAGCGTTTAATGAGCGCCCAGATATTTTCAAACGATTCAACAAATTCTTGCCGTTCCCGGGCAGACAACGGCTCAAGAAATCGAATGAACATTTCGGTCAACGCATGCTGGCGTCGCAACATGAGTTCGACGCCCTTTTCAGTGACGGTCAGGTACACCTGACGTCGATCTCCGCCTTCGCCCTCCTTGCTGAAATAGCCCAAATCGATCATTCGATTGGCCAGCTCGGTGCCGGTTGAGGGCGCCAGGGCCAGCTTTTGACAAAACTGCGTCAGCGTCAGTTTCTGATTTGCATGCAGAATAATGAGCGCCTGAAATTGACGCATGGACAATCGCTCTCCTTTCGGATGTTGTTGCCCTAAATCATGAAAAGCGCCCATAATCTTGGGGACCAGCTCAGCAACTCGTTCACCCGCAGCTTTGCTCATTTCACCTCTCTTTTAATTCAACATGCTTGCACGAAAATTGACCACGCCTGAATCGCCGGTATCCGGATCATAATAGCTGGTGACTTGCAGTTTCGCATACTCGCCGTCGACAGTTTTGAAAATATAAACGACATCCGGCGGCGTCAAACGGTGGTTTTGCGGATTGTAGATGAAAATCGTATCGCCCAGGGCCAGGCTGTCGCCCTCGTCTTTTTTGAATGTCAAACCATCGGGCACGCTCTTGATATCCTCGTACGCTTTGCCTTCAACCGTGGCCACCTCGACGCCGGCGGCCGAGTTGATGCGCGCACCGGGATTCTGAATAAAACCGCCGAACTCGGGGACATACAAAGGAATCGTCAAAAAGGCGACATCCCATTCGTCCTTTGCCAGCAACTCGCCTGTAGCCAGGGAAAAGCGGCCGGGCGCACCCTCGGCTGCAGCGACCACAGTAGTCTTTACGGCGATTGGTTTGCCGTCGGCGTCCACCAGGGAGTAGCTGATGTCAAAGCCGTCGTTGCCGAAGCTATTAATTTTCATTTTATAGACGTTATAGTCGCTCGCCTTGATCAGGTAGCCCTCGCCCTTGGACGTCAGGGAGTGCGTCGCGACATTGTAATCATACCATGTCTCACCGATAACAAAAGCGTCGGCGGCATCGGCGACGAATCCGCTGTCGATATTGGCGGCAGCGTTAAAATCAACGGCGCCGAGATTCTTGGCCGTGACGCCGGCGGAGCCGCTGACGCCGCCATTTAAAAAGACGCCGACGGTGCGGCCTTCGTTCACAAAACGCAGGTCAAACGTCGCCACCGCTTCCTGTTTGGCGATGGAAAAATAGGTCGGCGTTTCCTTGACATTTTGAGTCAGAAACTCGTCGCTGATGTCCGGCTGCTCCGGTCCCGTGGTGTCTTTTGAACATGCCGCAATGAGCACAATAACGCTCAGCAGGGTAAAAACCACTTTTTTCATTTAATCCTCCAAGATTAAAATTGTTGTTTGTAATTGTTTAGTGTGCAATATCCAGGGAAACAAAAAATCGTCTGCCGATCCAGGGGCCATATTGTGAATCCGTATAATCCGCAATATTGGAGGCGCCAAGGCGAATGCTGAAAAGATCGCTCCAGGATGAGTTGCGCGCCTTTTTGCCGGCGAGAAATTGCCGGCTCACGTTCCAGGTGAGCGTCGCATCAAGCAGATGGTAAGCCTTTTTGATGATCAGCTTATCATCGAGATAACGGCCGATGCGCCGGTCAAATTCGCGGACGCGGCGTTCGCCGTACCAATTGTCTCGCAGGGACAGACGAAAGTACCTTGCAAATGTCCAGTTCAGCTTCAGCGCCGCCTGGTGCGGCGAAATGTTGAGCAGGGCGTCGATATCACTGCTGTTAGAAGCATCGGTGTAATTATAGGACAACGTCGCCGTCAGGTTTTTCAGCAGGTAAAACTTGCTTTGCAGCTCGGCGTTGTTAAAGACGGCGCTCTCGACATTTTTATAGCTGAGAACGCCCGGCGCCATTGAATAATCGAGAATCATGTCCTCAAAGCTGTTGTGATACACGGTGATGTTGGTCAGCACCGTGTAATTCCAAAAGTACTCGATGCCAAAGCTGCTGCCGATGGATTTTTCCGGTTTAAGATCGGGGTTGCCGACAACGCTATAGCCGATAAAGGTGTTATAGTAATCAATGTACATGTCGGTAAACGACGGCGCCCGAAAGCCGCCGCCCCACGAAGCGCGCAATTTGAACATCGGCGTAAAGGCATACATGGCGCTGACGCGAGGGCTTGTGTGCGAACCGACGCCGGATATATCGTCGTAACGTCCGCCGATGATAAAGGTCAATTTTTTGGCCAATAGTTCGCTCTCCGATTGCACGAACAAACCGTGCTGCAACCGAATATCGCCGCCGTCGAGCACCCTCGGCGAGCGAAAATCATCGTAGCTGTAATCATAGCCGAAATTGAGTCGAGAAAAATCGCAAAAGTGATATGTCGCATCCGACTTTAACCCGACAATGGTCTCCTTTGTGACATCGATGCGAGCGAGGCGGCCGGAGCGGCGCACGGTCTCGGAATAGGCCCGATCGTTATAGGAGCTATATCCTTTCATTTGCAATTCGAGCTTGGGTGAAAAGTTTTTATACCAACCGAGATGCGAATCGGTGCGCTTTACTTCCGTGCTGGTGTAAAAAATCGGGTCCTCGCCGTCCTGCAGGTCAAAATTATAGCGGACGCCAAAGTCCAGCTTGCCGGTCTTTTCACCCGAATAGGAGAGCTTGCCTTCAAGCTGGGAGGTCTGCGTGTCCGTTATATCGATGGACACCTCGTTCTTGTCAATGCCGCCCCGTGTATGATCCATGCTGAGGCTGTAGCCCACGGCATTTTTCCCGGAAGAGACGGAGACGCTGCCGTTATACAAACCATAAGAGCCGGCCTTGGCCTTGGCCTGGAGAGACAAAGCATCGCCAAAGCCTTTGGTAATAATGTTAATGACGCCGCCCATGGCCTCGCTGCCATAAAGCGCCGAGCCGGGGCCCTTGACGATTTCAATGTGGTCGATCTGGTTCGTATTAATGAGATGAAGCTCCTGCCGATTGTTGAACTTGCCGGCCACAGGCGCGCCGTCCACCAGTATCAGGATATACTTGCCGTCGACGCCGCCCATGCGCAACGATTTGCCGCCGGCGACGCCTTGCTCAATGGTTATTCCCGGACGATCCTCAAGCGCCTGGGCAAGATTCTGCGCCCCAAGATCCTTGATCTCCCTTTCGGTGATCACCTCGGTGACCACCGGTACATTTTCCATTAATTTTTTCGTTCGCGTGGCGGTGACCACCACCTGTTCGGTGAGAAAAAAGCTGTCGCTCAACTTGAATTCAAGAAACGGGAAACGACTTTTGTTCAAATCCACTGTCTGACTGGAAGGTTCGTAACCGATGTAGCTTGCTTTCACCTGGTAAACGCCCACCGGTACTTTCTCGATGACAAACCTGCCCTCCGCGTCCGAGGCGGCGCCAAGCTGCGTGCCGACGAGCGTGATATTGGTGTTGGCAAGAGGTTCGCCTGTTGCGGCGTCTACAACCCTGCCCTGAATGGATGCGTTTTTCTGAGCAAAAAGGGAAAAAGAAAGCAGGCAGGTGAAAAACAGGATGAATACGTTTATCTTGATCGCAGGAATGGTTGGCATCATCGACTCTCAATTTTCGCGTCAACTGAATGCGTTACATACGTAACATTTAATTGACTTATTCCGTTCTTTATGTTACCGCCTTCATTGCTTCGTACTCGCGAAATATATTAATTCATCTTTGAAATAACAAGATATTTATTTCGCATATCCGAATTTTTTAGCTTTTTTACAATATTTTAATGTCTTAAAAGTTGATTTTTGACAAAATCTGGCAAAAGTTGAATTTGACAGTTGGATTTTGGGATTTGGAATTTCCGGCTTGTCCGGGTTAGTATATAGGGACAAGGCGCGGGACGCCGCCTCGCCGCGCCTTGTGCAATGGCGGGATTAACGCAACAAAACTATTTTTCGGGAAAGACGGAGAGCGCCGCTCGTGGAGACGGCGTCGAGCTGAAGAAAATAAACGCCGGAATTCACCGCCCGGCCTGCTTCATCGACGCCGTTCCAGAGCGCCCGGCGCCGGCCGGCCGCTTTGCGTCCCGCATCCAGAATTTTCACCGCGCGGCCCAGGGCGTCATAGACGGTGAGCAGGACCTCTGCCTCATCGGCCAAGCGATAAACGATCGTTGTTTGGGGATTGAAAGGATTGGGATAATTTTGCAGCAAAACATGGTCGTTTATCGGCGCAGGCGAACGGTCGACGCCCGTTTCATAATCCGCGGCAACCAGCTTTAGCGTGCCAAACCAGTCGGCGTTTATCCAGTGATCGTTAAAGTTTTCGGCGGGAACCTCCACCGAGCCGATAAAGTTGTCGCGCGTTTTCGGCTCCTCATCCGGATCGTCGTTGTCGCAATAGGCGATGGACAGGCCGCTGATCTTGCCGGCATAAAGTTCCTCGGTGGGGTTGCTTTGCCTGCCGGGATCATAATCCTCGTTATAAACGATCATGGCGATTTCCCAGGTATAGACGCCGTTGTTTTCTTCGATGACGCAATCGAGATGATCCGTGTAGTTCATCGTTTGCCATCCGGCGGCCAGGTCCATCACCTCGTAGCCCGCCTCATCGTTGCCGGCGGTGATGTGGTAGGCAAAGGCGTTCTGGTTCAGCTTGTGGTCGCCGCCCGAAGCGTCCTCGTCAAAAAATATCTCCACCACGTCCCAATTGTAATAGCCGCCCGCCGGGTACTTGTAGCCCTTGACCAGGACGTCATCCGTAACTTCCACGAGAAAATAGATGCGATCCGTCTCCGAAGACCACGAGACCTTGTAGCGCCCGGTAAAATCGGCGGCGTCCAGGACATCGCCGTAAGGTATCCACACCTGGTCGATGGCCTGCCATTTGGCCTTTGCCCAGCAGTCGTCGTCCGCCCTGCCGTCGATAATTGGCGGCGAGAGGCACTCCCTGGCCTGCACGGTGTCGTCCTGGGCGGCCGTCTCCGCCATTGCAAACCAGGGGAGCAGAATTGCCGGCAACATAATCCGTAAAATCCATGATTTCATTTTCTGTTTCCTTTTTCCGTTAGGTTAAACGGGCAGTTCCCAGCCCGTTCTGTATTTTCGAAACAACAGCGTATTGGCCTCTTCATCGTTCGAAAATGCCATTTTATCCGCGTCCCAGGACAGTTTCCTCGGTACGCGCAGGGCGATATTTCCAAGCAACAGCGTCTCGCAAATCGGGCGCACGACCTGAAAGCGTGCGTCCGACGGTGTTTCTCCCCGACAGGCGCGGATCCACTGCGTCAATTCGGCGTCCGGCCTCGGCAGCGTTTGAGGGGGCCGCTGAAAAGCCTGCATGGCCTTGTCCGGAATCAGGCGGGGATTGTCGCCCATAAATCCGGCAAGTATCTTTCCCTTGTCGCCAATGAACA